>NZ_JBBMRJ010000030.1:0-79119 GCF_037993085.1 Pseudomonas sp. YNh
TTAAAGAGCGTTTGGTTAAGAGCTTTTCGTCTCAACCGAGGCGCGCATTCTACGCTTTCCTCATTTGCTGTCAAGCGTTTATTTCGAAGTCTTTTACAACCGCTTCCTTTCGAAAGCTAACCACTTCAAACACTTACCGCTTGCCCCGAAGCGTTTGTCGCTGCGAGGTGGCGAATAATACGCGCTTTGAAATTAGAGTCAACACCTTGATCTAAAAAACTTTCCCAAGGTGTTTCGCAGCCTCCTGGCAACTAATGAAAGCGCAGCGGATCTGTAATGAAACACCCCCACGGAGCGTAGCGGCCATGAGCGATGGGCAAAGCGAGAAAACCCCGGGCCTGTCTGCAGATGAAGAGCAGGAGGTCAGCCACAACCAGCCGCCGCGGGCGGCAGTGCTGCACGAAATCATTCGCTATCAGGGCGACCAGGAGCTGGAGCGTACGCTCGCCGCGCTGTGGTGGTCGGCACTGGCCGCCGGCTTGTCCATGGGCCTATCGCTGATGGCCATGGGGCTGTTCTACGCCCGCCTGCCGGACGGCGACAGTGCCCAGGTGGTTGCCAGCATCGGCTACAGCGCAGGCTTTCTTGCCGTTATCCTGGCACGCCAGCAACTGTTTACCGAAAACACCCTCACCGCCGTGCTGCCCGTCATGACCTCCCCTACCCTGGCCAACTTCGGGCGCCTGTTGCGCCTGTGGGGCGTGGTACTGCTCGGCAACCTGGCCGGCACCCTACTGGTGGCCTGGGTCATGCTGGAGCTGCCGATCTTCGACAGCAAGACGGATGTGGCCTTTTTGGAGATTGGCCGCAAGGTCATGAAGAACGACGTCAGCCAGATGTTCGCCAAGGGCATCGTCTCGGGCTGGATGATCGCCACCATGGTCTGGATGATCCCGTCCATGGAGCACGCCAAGATCTGGATCATCCTGATGATCACCTACCTGATGGCCCTTGGCGACTTCACTCATATAGTAGTGGGCTCGGTCGAGGTGTCTTATCTGGTCTGGGCCGGCGATGAGACCTGGCGCAGCTTCTGGCTGGAATTCGCCTTGCCGACCCTGGCGGGCAATATCATTGGCGGCAGCTTTATCTTCGGCCTGATCAGCCATGCTCAGGTACGCAGTGACAGCGGCAAGCCGCCCTCGCAACTATTGAAAGACGACCAGGACCGGCCTTCGCGCAGCAGGGACGACAAACATTGAAGCTCAGCGTGCCGCCATTGTGCGCTCGTTCGCCTGGCCCCGCTGGCGCACAGGCCGCGGCTGCCACCAGTTTTGCCCGGCATGCGGTGAGCCAAGGCTGACCCGCTCGCCCATCTGCGGCGTACTCAAGCGCACCTGAGCCTGATTGGCCAGCGTCAGTATGCGTTCGAAGGGCTCCTGCCAGCCGTGGATAGACAGGTCGAAAGTGCCATTGTGAATCGGCAGCATCCAGCGCCCGCGCAAATCCAGGTGGGCCTGCAAGCTCTGCTCCGGCTGCATGTGCACATCGGGCCAGGCGACATTGTAGGCGCCAGTTTCGATCATGGTCAGGTCGAACGGCCCGAAACGTTCACCTATCTGTTTGAAACCGTCGAAGTACCCGGTATCGCCACTGAAGAACACCCGCACATCCTCATCGACAATCACCCAGGACGCCCACAACGTCCTATTGCTATCCAGCAGCCCGCGCCCGGAAAAGTGCTGTGCCGGGGTAGCGACGAAGCGCACACCTTCCACCACGCTTTCCTGCCACCAATCCAGCTGCCGCACTTTCGCAGGGGCCACGCCCCAGCGCATCAGCAGGTCGCCCACACCCAGTGGCGCCAGAAACACCCCGGTGTGCGGCGCCAGCTGGCGAATCGCCTGCTCGTCGAGGTGGTCGAAGTGATCGTGCGACAGCACTACCGCAGCCAGCGGTGGCAACTGGTCCAATGCCAGCGGCGGCGCATGGAAGCGCAAGGGGCCCGCCCACTGCACGGGCGAGGCGCGCTCGGCGAACACAGGGTCGGTGATGAAGAAGCGCCCGCGCAATTTCAGCAATACCGTGGAATGCCCCAAGCGCCATAAGCTGTGGTCCGGGGCATCGAGCACCTGCTGGCGGGTCATGGGCTGGAGGCTGATTGGCGTGGCTGGCCGGGTTTGCGGCGGCTTGCGCAGGAACAGGTACTTGAGCCCGATGCGCAGCTTTTTAAGCACGCCATCCTGCGGCCGCACCGCCTGGTTATGGAAACGCCCATCCTGCTGGGGTGCCGGCTCGCCAGCGTGGTTGGCCAAAGGGACCATCAGCAGCACTCCAAGCAACAGGAAAGCCTTCATGTTACCCCACAGTGATCGCATCAACCGTGAATTGGCTTGTAAGGCCATTTTTCGCCGATGAAACTGTGTTCAACAATATTCACGTGAGTTATGCGATAAACGGCACCCCGGCAGAAGAACAATGAGCATGATGGACAACCGAAGCGGCAAAGGCCTTACATTCGTCAAGCGCATCTACCTGCCACGCGTTATCGGCCTGGGTATCGGCCTGTTCAGCGTCATGGCCGGCATGGCTACGCTGACGCCGCCTGCCTGGGTATGGGTGCTGGTGCTGTTCAACGGGCTGTTGTGGCCGCACGTGGCCTACTTCTGGGCTAGCCGCTCCACAACCCCTTATCAGGCAGAACAGCGCAACTTGCTGCTCGATTCGCTGATGGGCGGGTTCTGGGCCGCCGCCATGCAGTTCAACCCGTTGCCCAGTGTGACCGTGCTGTCGATGATGACCATGAATAACGTCGCTGCCGGCGGCAAGCGGATGCTCGTGCGCGGGGCGCTGGCCCAGCTGGCCGGCATGCTTGTCGCCGTCCTGGCGCTCGGCCCCGGCCTGCAGCTGAACGCCACGCCCCTGCAGGTTTATGCCTGCCTGCCGATGCTGACGCTGTACCCGCTGGCCCTGGGCTGGGTGTGCTATCAACTGGCGATCAAGCTGGCCGACCACAAGCGCCGGCTGAGCGCCCTGACCCTCACAGACAGCCTGACCGGGCTGCTCAACCATGGCGCCTGGAAAGACCTGCTGCTGCTGAAGTTCCACGCCTGTAAACAACAACAGGGAGGCGCGGTCATTGCCCTGATCGACATCGACCATTTCAAGACCATCAACGACACCTTCGGCCATGTGGTCGGAGATTGTGTACTGCGTCAGCTCAGTGCCGAGCTACGGCGCAACCTGCGCGATGGCGACCAGGCCGGGCGCTACGGCGGCGACGAGTTCTGCGTCATCCTGCCGGACACCAGCGAAGCTCAGGCCTGCCTCGCCATGGAGCGCCTGCGCGAACGGGTCGCCAACTACCGTAACCCGCAGTTGCCGCACCTGCGTATCAGCCTCAGCATCGGCCTGTCAGCATTCGAGGCTGGCCTCGAGTCCCCGGAACACTGGCTGGAACAGGCGGACAAGGCGCTTTACACCGCCAAGCACGCAGGCCGTGACCAAGTCAATTTTGCCCGCGGCGAGGCTGCGACGCTCAGGCTGGCCTATCCTGATTGAACCTCCTGCCTGATTGCCCGGTGGGGGCTGCTTGAAGGAGCCGCTCGCGCATGGCCAGGACCGCCAACCTTCCACCCGCAACCCCCACGCCGCGTTTTCAGGTACGCCACCTGATTGCCGGTTTCAGCGCTGTTTTCGGGCTGGCCTGCCTGGTCACCCTCGGAGCGCTGTTCAATATCGCGACCACGCTTGACCAACAGGAGCGCCAGCGTAGCGCCTTTCATGCGACCCTGGCGCTGGAGCAACGGCTGCTGGCCTCACGCCAGTTTCTGTCCAGCTATGCCGTATGGGATGCGGCCTTCGAGCACCTGGCGGGGAATGCCGACTGGAAGTGGGCCTACGAGGAAAAGAACATAGGCGAGTCGCTGTACAGCGCCAGCGGCTACGAAGGGGTGTTCGTGGTGGAAAACGACCGCACCACCTATGCCTTGTTCAAAGGACAACCCAGCCAGGCAGGCGCCAACACCTATATAGATGCGCCGCTGCAGCCGATCATCGACCTGGCCCGTGCGGCGGCCATTCCCCGCGAGCAGATCACCCGTTTCGTGCTGTTCAATGGCTGGCCGGCCATACTCAGTGCCGCAGCCGTACGCCCGGACCGCGACGTCACCGACAGCGAGGTAAGCCAGGCGCCAGTGATGCTGTTCGTCGACCAGCTTACCGAAGCAAAACTGGCGCAGCTGGGCAAGGGTGCCGGCCTGGCCGGCATGCACGTTGAAAAGGAAGACATGCAGCAGCATGACCACCTGCGTATCGACCTGGGTGACACCGGCTATCACCTGTCCTGGAGCAGCCCGCTGCCTGGTCACCAATTGCTGTGGGCGGTAATGCCAGCCCTGCTGGGCGCGCTGCTGATACTCGGCCTGATCATGCTCTACCTGTTCCGCCTCACTTTGCGCAGCTCGCGGGCAATCGGCCTGACGCTTTCACACTTGCAGCAGAGCAACCAGGCCCTGGAGGCCAGCGAGCAGCGGTTTCGCGCGGTGGCCGAGTCGGCATCCGACTGGATCTGGGAAACCGACCGGCAACAACGCCTGACGTACCTGTCGCAGCGCTTCGCCAATGTCACCGGCTACCCGGTGGACGATTGGCTGGGTCACCCGCTCAACCAGTTGCTGGCCTGCGATACCACGCCGCTCTCACCTTGGCTGGACGCCCTCGCCAACGCAGACCCGCAACAGTTGGCCAACCTGCGCTGTACTTACCGCGACCAGAATGGCCAAAACCGCTACTGCAGGATTTCGGCCCGCGCCATCTGGTATGACGACACACCCATCGGTTTTCGTGGCACCGCCAGCGACATCACCGACGAAGTCGACGCCCACGCACGCATCCAGCACCTGTCGTTGCACGACCCCCTTACCGGGCTGGCCAACCGCAACAAGCTCGCCAGGCACCTGGAGCAGGCTTTGCTGCGCGGCAGTGACTCGCCGCCATTGACCCTGCTACTGCTGGATCTGGACAACTTCAAACCGATCAACGACTCCCTCGGCCATGGCGCCGGGGATGCGGTGCTGCAGGAAGTGGCGACGCGCCTGCGCGACACTACCCGCGATGGCGACCTGGTCGCACGCCTGGGCGGCGACGAGTTCATTGTGGTCCTCAGCGGCATGGACAACCGCAGCGAAGTCGACCGTTTCTGCGCACGCCTGATTAGCCTGCTGCAGCAACCCATCAGCTATGACAGCCAACCGCTGCACGTCGGGGTCAGTATCGGCGTCGCTCAGACCCGCACCCAGGGTTTCGATGCCGGCGAACTGATCCGCTGCGCCGACATCGCCCTGTACCAGGCCAAGGCCGATGGCAAGAATACCTGGCGCTACTTTGCCGCCGAAATGAACCAGCAGATCCAGTACCGCCGCCAGTTGGAAAACGACTTGCGCCGGGCCCTGCGCAACCAGGAATTCGAGCTGCATTACCAGCCACGCTACCGCCTCAGCGACCTGCGCATCGTCGCGGTCGAAGCCTTGCTGCGCTGGCAGCACCCGCAGGAAGGGTTGCTGGGGCCGGATACCTTCATCCCGCTGGCCGAGCAGAGCGACATCATCGTCGCGCTGGGCCGCTGGGTGCTGCGCGAAGCTTGCCGCACAGCCCACGACTGGCCCGCCGACATTCTGGTTTCGGTGAACCTGTCGCCTGCGCAGTTCCTGCGTAGCGATGTGGTCGCCGACGTGCGCGAGATCCTGCTGGACACCAGCTTCCCGGCCCAGCGCCTGGAGCTGGAAATTACCGAAAACGTGATGCTCAACGACATCGAGGGCGCGCTGGGCACCATGCTGTCACTCAAGGAACTGGGCGTACGCCTGAACATGGACGACTTCGGCACCGGCTACTCATCGCTGGGCTACCTGCGTACCTACCCGTTCGACAGCATCAAGATCGACAAGCGCTTCATCAGTGGCCTGAACAGCAACGGCGGCAGCGACCGCGCCGTGGTACAGGCCATCATCAACCTGGGTGAGGCGATGGGGTTGACGGTAACTGCCGAGGGAGTAGAGAGCGAACAGCAACTCAGCGCGCTGGAAAAGGACCACTGCCACGAAGTGCAGGGCTTTTACCTGAGCCGGCCGCTGGACAGTGCCGGGCTGGCAGCGCTGCTGCAGCAACCCTCTCAAAGCACTGCACAGCCCTTGTAGGAGCAGCCTTGTGCTGCGAAGAGGCCGGTACAAGCTGCACTTCTCCGGCCTCTTCGCAGCACAAGGCTGCTCCTACAAGGGCCGGGTTTATTGCTGCATGCTGCGTTCGGCCACGATCTCTGGCAGATCCCGGCG
The DNA here is from genome assembly GCF_037993085.1 of Pseudomonas sp. YNh. NCBI lineage: Bacteria > Pseudomonadati > Pseudomonadota > Gammaproteobacteria > Pseudomonadales > Pseudomonadaceae > Pseudomonas > Pseudomonas sp. YNh. The sequence goes on from NZ_JBBMRJ010000030.1 coordinate 6,273, forward strand.
GCGCAGGTAGGCGCGCAGTGGCTCAGCAATATTCAAGCGGTCATCCACATGCTGCTCCAGCAGCAGCGCCAGCCGCTCACGGCATAGCGCCATGCGCTGCCCTTGCTCGGCACGCCAGACAAACTCGCTGCAGGGGGTAATGCTGTCGTCGGCCACATCCATGCCGAACGAGTCCTCGGAAAAACGCACGATATGAACACCGCGCTTGCCATGAAAACCGACAAAGCCCTTGAGCTGGTCGGCGGCATTGCAGATGTCCTGGGAAGTAATGGCCATGACGTAACCTCGCAATGAAATCGGAAGATACGCACGCCTGGCGGGGATCGGTCGCCTCTACCGGGCAACTCGCAAACTGGAGCCTAGCGCAATTGCCAGGCCGTTCGCCAAGGTTTTTCGTGCTTGCCCCGCACGTCTGCACCTGCGTCCGGCACCCTGTTCAGCGTTCACTTGGCGCTGGGTCGACCTGCGACGCCAGCACTGCCGCCAGCCACTGCATGAACGCCTGAACCCGGCGCGGAACGTGCCGTTGCCGGGCATACAACAGCGACACCGGCATGGCCGGGGCCTGCCAGTCTTCCAGCAGTGAAACCAGCTCGCCCCGCTGCAGGTGCTCGGCAACCCCCACCGCCGGCACCTGAATCAGCCCCAGACCGGCCAGGCAAGCCGCCGAGTACGCCTCGGCGTTGTTGACCGTGACCACACCCGCCATGGCCTGATAGCGCAGCTCATCGCCTTGCAGGTACTCGAACCCGGCGCTGCGTGCACCCAGGTTGCGCACGTAATGCACCAGCTGGTGCCCGGCCAGGTCCTGCGGCGTCTGCGGTACCCCGTAGCGGGCCAGGTACGCGGGGCTGGCACAGTTGCGCATGCTCAGTTGCCCGACCGGCCGTGCCACAACATCCAGGTCATGCAGGGCACCTATGCGCATCACGCAGTCGAACCCTTCGCGCAGCAGATCCACCTGGCGGTCAGTACAACTGAGCTCCACCTCCAGCCGCGGAAACCGCTGCACAAACTGCGGCAACGCCGGGATGATGACCCGCCGGGCCATCATGGTCGGCAGGTCGATGCGCAAGCGCCCGGCCAGCTCGGCATCGTCGGCGCTGAACAGGCTCTCGATCTCGTCCATGCCAGACAGCAGGTCTTTGCTGCGCTCGTACAGCAAGGCGCCATCCTGGGTCGCCTGTACCCGGCGGGTAGTACGGTTGAACAACTGAGTGCCCAACAACTTTTCCAGCGCCCTCACCTGCTCTGACACAGTCGAGCGTGGCAGCCTCAGGCTCTCGGCAGCCAAAGTGAAACTGCGGACCTCACATACCCGCACGAAGGTGCGCAACAACTCAAGCTTGTTCATACGGGCCTCGATTATCCGGTTTTGGCGAACAGTATTTCCATTTTTGCAGGATTTAACAGCGTCGCGCCGACCAATAACCTGCGCTCACCACCCACCTGGAGGTTTCCACCATGACCCGCAAAATTGCCCTGATCACTGGCGCCAGCCGCGGCCTTGGCCGCAATGCTGCCGAACACCTTGCCGCAAGCGGTATCGATGTCATCGGCACCTACCACAGCAAAGCCGACGAAGCACAAGCCGTAGTTGCCCGACTGGAACAGGCCGGGGCCAAGGCGGCCATGCTGCAACTGGACGTCGGCGACAGCAGCAGTTTTGCCAGCTTTGCCGAGCGCCTGGGCACCACCCTGCAGCAGCACTTTGGCCGCGAGCGTTTTGACTTTCTGGTGAACAATGCCGGGATCGGGCTGAACGTGCCGTACGTCGAAACCAGCGAGGCGCAGTTCGACCAGTTGCTGAACATTCAGCTGAAAGGTCCGTTTTTCCTCACCCAGCGCCTGCTGCCGTTGTTGGTCGACAATGGCCGCATCATCAACATCTCCACCGGTCTGGCGCGCTTTGCACTGCCGGGGTATGCCGCCTATGCCGCGATGAAGGGCGCCATGGAGGTGCTGACCCGCTACCAGGCCAAGGAACTGGGCGCGCGTGGCATCCGGGTGAACATCCTGGCGCCAGGGGCGATCGAGACCGATTTTGGTGGCGGCGTGGTGCGGGATAACCAGCAGGTGAATGAGTACATTGCCGGCAATACGGCGCTGGGCCGCGTGGGCTTGCCGGATGATATCGGCGCAGCGATTGCGCTGTTGCTTGAAGACGGCAATGGCTGGATTACCGGGCAACGGCTGGAAGTGTCGGGCGGCATGTTCCTCTGAGGCTCACGGCACGCCAGGCGATGCGCCGTACGTGTAGGAGCAGCCTTGCGCTGCGAAGAGGCCGGCATGACCAACACAACTACATTGCCTGTACTGGCCTCTTCGCAGCACAAGGCTGCTCCTACAAGTTAACAAGGCAGCACCATCACTGCTCGCCCCGGTCCTCATGCACCTGCACGCTCGCGGTCATGCCTGCACTCAGGGTCACCCCTTCTGGTACCTGGTCCAGGCGAATCCTTACGGGTATGCGTTGGGCCAGCCGAACCCAGTTGAAGGTTGGCTCCACCTCCGGCAGCAACTGGCTGTCCGGGTTGCTGTTGCGGTCGGTGATGCCGCGGCTGATGCTCTCCACATGCCCCTGCATCGGCTCGCCCGCACCCATCAGCCAGACTTTCACCGTGTCCCCCACGCGAATACGCGGCAGCTTGGTTTCCTCGAAGTAGGCCTGGATATAGAAGGTTGAATCATCCACCAGGGCCATTACCGATTGCCCGGTGTTCACATAGTTACCCTCGGCCAGACGCAGGTTGGTGATATGCCCGCTGCGTGGCGCCCGCACTTCACTGCGCGCCAGGTTGATCTTGGCAACCTGCAACTGCGCTTCGGCCTCATGCAGTTCGCCACGCGCAATGGCGGCATTGATCTGGGCATTTTCACGCAGTTCGGCACTGATCGCTTCTGGCCCCAGGGCGGTACGCCGGGCTGCCTCGCGCTCGCGCAAGCGCAGTTGCTGCGCGCGGGTCTCGGTCACCGCACTTGCCTGGTCGAAAGCCGCCTGGAAGCGCTCACGGTCGATGCTCATCAACAGGTCGCCAGCCTTGACCTGCTGGTTATCACGGGCCTTGAGCTCACGTACCCAGCCGGACACGTCAGGGGCGATCACCACCACATCGGCGCGCACACGGGCGTCGCGGGTCCAGGGCGTAAGCATGTAGTACTGCCACAGCTGGTAGCCGGCCCACACGGCCAGAGCCACCACACACAGCGTCACCAGGGTACGTACGGCCGCACGCATCGAAACACTCCTTTATAAAGCTCCCAGCAGCCTCACCACCAGGAACAACACACAAACGAACAGCGCTGCATCGAACAACGCTTCATGCCAGATCCAGCGCCCCAACGGCGTCGCCTGCACCACCAGGCGCAACACGCCGGTTATCACCAGCGCCAGCAACACATAAAGCAGAAACGGGCTGAGCAGCACGCCGCCCACTTCCCATTCACGCAACCCCATGGGCTTCCTCCTGCCAACGGCACCACTTGCCCCAGCTTTTCTGCAACTGCAGCACAGCCCCTTCGGCCAGCCGCAGCGGGTCACTCGCAGGCAGCCGACGCAAGGCGGCAATGAATTGTTCACTGGCGGCGTCCAGGCGCTGCCCACGCCCGGCAGCCGGCCCTTTGGCCAGTACCGCCTCCACCTGCTGCAAGTACTCGCGCTCGGCCCGCCCCAAGGGGGCCTGGGCAACCGCCAGGCACATGCGCAGGTGCACCAGTTCATCGCCGATATCCAGCCCGTGCAGGCCGTCATCCCAGCGCTTGCGCTCGTTTTCGGGCAGCTCGCCAGCATGCCGCGCCAGTTGCATCAGGCGGTCGGCCATGCGCCCGCCAAACCAGCTGTCGGCGCCGCGCAGGTCGCGCCGGGTCAGGCGCACCAGGTCGCTCTGGGTGGCGGCACGCAGGCGCCGGCCCAGCCAGGCCGGGTGGCGCAATACCAGTAACCGGAAGGCCATCACCGCTGCCGACACACCTACCAGCATCGCCAACGCACTGTTGAGCATGGTCGCCACACCAAACTGCATGGCGTTGAGCGGGGACACCAGCACGATGAAGTGCAGGCAATAGGAAGTGGCGGTGGCCCCGGTGCGTGGGTGGGCCATGCCCAATGCGCCGAGAAACAGCGGCACGCCCATGCCCAGGCAAAGCATGGCGAAGCTGCTCCATTGCGGCAGCAGGATCTGCCCCACCAGAAACGCCGCAGGTATCGCAAGGAAGATCCCGCGCAGAAAGCTCAGGCCAATCTGCGCGCCGTTCTCGCGGCTGGCGAACAGGCTGCAGACCACGCAAGTCAACACCAGGCCACCCGGCGCCGAAGGCCACGCTGTCGCCAGCCAGAAGCCGCTCATCACCAGAAAAGCCAGTGCGCTGCGTGAGCCGAACAGCAAGGCCAGCGACCAGTCGCGGTGCACGGCCAGGCCTTGGGATACATCCTTGGGCGCCCTGCCCGCCTCCACATCCTCCAGCGCCAGGCTGGCGGCCATGGCGTAATCCAGTAGCAAGGCCATGCGCGCCAGACAGTAGTGCTCTGTCGAACTGATCTGCTCATCATGGGCGGCATCCCAGATGCGCTGGCGCAGCAGCAACAGGCTGGGCTGGTCGGGTTTGGCCAGAAGCGCGCGCACCTCTTCCAGCCAGTGTGCCAGGTGTGCTGCCTCACGCTCATCGAGTTGCCGCCACTGCCGGCGCACCGAGCGCGAGATGCGCAACAGCACCATCAGCTTCTGGCTGAGACCACGAATGGCGCGAGCTCGCTGGCGCCCGCGGTTGCCTTCGAACCAGGCATGTTCACGCTGGCTGTCGATGGCAACGATACGCCCCAGGCTCTCCAGCAAGCCTTTGCGCGCCTCGTCCTCGCCGCCCAGCATGGCACTGGCAGCCTGCAGGCCGTTCTGCCAGGCCTGCCGCGCCTGCCCGCCCAATTGCTGCTCCACCCGCATTGGCCAGAGCAAGGCACTGGTGGCGGTGGCGCAAAAAATGCCCAGGCAGATCTCGGTACACCGCGCCACTGCTTGGTCGAACACCTGCAACGGGTGGTCGATGGCCGGCAAGGCAATAATCGCCGCGGTGTAGCCAGCCAATACAAAGGCATAGGCCCAGGCGCTGCGCAGTTGGGTCGAGGCAGCAGTGCACAGCGCCAGCCACAGCGCCAGGGTGATGAGGAACAAGCCAGGGGTCTGGGCAAAGAGGCCGATGAACACCACTGACATGACCGTGCCGACCAAGGTACCGGCCAGCCGTGCCAGGCCTTTCTGCACCACCATCCCTGACAGTGGCTGGGCGACGATGAAGGCGGTCATCAGTGCCCAGGACGGCTGCTCCAGGCCCCAGCGCATCGCCAGCCACAACGCCAGGCCGCCACCGAGCAAGGTCTTGATGGCGAACTTGAGGGCGAGGCTGGTGGGGGCGAACAGGGCCTGAAGGGTGATGGGCACTAGGCGGACCTTGCGGGGGATGGTCGTACTGGAAAGATAGACAATGGTGAGGAGGATAATGCGGAAACGATTAATTAGCTAGCTAATCATCTTTATTGGAACATCGGTAAGCCTTTGCTACGAAAGGGCCGGCACAGGCAACACTTAAATCCCAGGCAAAAAAAATGGGCGACCGAAGTCGCCCTAAATGCCTTGCGTGCTCGTGTACCCGAAAGGTCAGCGCGGCTTGCGCTTGTTCGAGTCCTTCCAGATGAAAATGCCCAGACCGGCAAAGAAAGCGACCATCAACCCGACCGTTACCACACCAGCGATAACCACGTTGTCGAAGAACATGCTGGCCTCCCATTCGTCTGCCGTTGTCCGATGGGTGAACGTTAACCAATGTGAGGGGGGAGAAAATTGATCGGGGTCAATGGTGCCCGGGGCCGGGCACGCGAGGCAGGTGCAGGGTTGACCTGCGTCAAGTTTCAGCGCTTCTTCGGTTTGCCCTTGGGCTTCTTTTTCTTGCTGGTGCTCAACGGCAGGGCCTGCTCGAATGCGTTGCGCATTTCGTTCAGGCGCTTTTCCTTGAGGTCGTGGACGCGCTTGGCGCGTTCGGCATCAAAATCGATGAGGTTGTCTTGGCTCATGGGCGGGCTCGACGATCAACTGAGGCTTGCATGATGAAGCCAGGCGCAGGCGCTGACCAGCCCCGCGTCAGACTTCGATATCCACCAGCAGCCCCTGGCGTACGTGCTCGCCCATCAACGGGGCGACCGGCACGGTGTTGTCAGCGTTGACCTCGTCACCTGGCACGGCACTGTAGCGATCCTGGCCGCCCTGCTTGCGACGTTGCTGCTGGCGCCGCTGCTCCTCGCGCAGCAACAGCACCTGCTCCTGCGGGTCGCGCTGGTGCTTGAGGTCAATGCCACTTTCGCTGGACGTAGGCTGCGCCGGCACCACCGGCTTGATGTCGGGGGTCGGCTTGACCGGGTCCAGTTGCGAGGTCACCGGGGCAGCGCTGAGCGGGATGATTGGCGGCAGCATGGACGTTCTCCTATGCCCCCTGTATCGGCAGGCGCGGGTTTACCTTGATGTCATGGACAACAATTACTCGGCTTCGTCGTCAGGATCATCGTCGCTTGGCGGGCTGGCTTCGCTCCAGGGCCGCTTGTAAACCTGCTGCCAGACCGCATCCATGTGGTCGCGCAGCACCTGCGGCGCGGCTTTGAGCGAGGCACTGTCATCCCGGTCACCGCCGATCGGCTCCTCACCCGCCGGGCTGATCAGTGACTGGCCGGTGATGGTGTAGCTGGCCTGCCCTTCGCGCATCTCGATAGCGATATCGTGCGGGTCGATGCCGCCGCCACAGAAGGCATGGCTGGCCACCGTAACCTCGGCCACATCATCCTTGTTCAGGTCGCTGACATCACTGACGTCGGTATAGAAGTCCACGTCCAGGTCCAGCCCCGGGCAGGTGGTTTCCTGCTCGATCTGCCAGCGCGCCTTGAATGCATCGTTTTCGGCAGTGCGCCCGTACAGGGTGGCCTTGAGTACCACCTTGTCCACTTCCTGCTCGCTTTCCGGGTCGCTGGCCTGGCCATCGCTGCGGCTCAATACCAACAGGCCTTCACCGTCGCGGTCACGAAAGTGCACGCTCTTGATCGGCGTCTGCACGCCCAGGACCTCAAGCTGCTCCATCGGGATGGCCGGCAAGGTCTCAAAGTTTTTCTGCTCGCAGGCGGCCAGCAGCAACAGGCTGCCCACGGCCATGGAAGCGCTGATCCAGCGGTGCTTGGCAGACATGTTGATCCGGGGCCCTCGTCAGCTGCACGGTGCAAGACGATGAAACGGCTAGACTGACTAACTTCCTGTTGTCGATCGGCACCTTTCGGTGCGTTCGCACTTTGGTCTGACCGGCCGATCCGTTAACATAATCGGCTTTTTCATCGCGGGAGTTCAGGCAGTATGGCGCAGCAGTATCAACCGGGGCAACGCTGGATCAGCGACAGCGAAGCAGAGCTCGGCCTGGGTACCATCCTGGCGCAGGATGGCCGCCTGTTGACCGTGCTCTACCCGGCCACTGGCGACACACGCCAGTATTCCCTGCGCAACGCGCCGCTGACCCGCGTGCGCTTCTCGCCAGGTGACCAGATCACCCACTTCGAGGGCTGGAAGCTGACCGTGCGCGAAGTCGACGACATCGACGGGCTGATGGTCTACCACGGCCTGGACGGTCAGAACCAGCCGCGTACCCTGCCAGAAACCCAGCTGTCGAACTTCATCCAGTTCCGCCTGGCAAGTGACCGGCTGTTTGCAGGGCAAATCGACCCCCTGTCGTGGTTCAGCCTGCGCTACAACACCCTGCAGCACACCAGCAAGCAGATGCAGTCGGCGCTATGGGGCCTGGGTGGCTGCCGCGCGCAACCAATCGCCCACCAGTTGCACATCGCTCGCGAAGTCGCCGACCGCAGCGCCCCGCGGGTACTGCTGGCCGACGAAGTGGGCCTGGGTAAAACCATCGAGGCCGGCCTGGTGATCCATCGCCAACTGCTCTCGGGCCGCGCCAGCCGCGTGCTGATCCTGGTACCGGAAAACCTCCAGCACCAGTGGCTGGTGGAAATGCGCCGCCGCTTCAACCTGCAAGTGGCCCTGTTCGATGCCGAGCGCTTTATCGAAAGCGACGCCAGCAACCCGTTCGAGGATGCCCAGCTGGCGCTGGTTGCACTGGAATGGCTGGTCGACGACGAAAAGGCTCAGGACGCATTGTTTGCCGCTGGCTGGGACATGATGGTCGTCGACGAGGCCCACCACCTGGTCTGGCACGAAGACCAGGTCAGCGCCGAATACGGCCTGGTCGAGCAACTGGCCCAGGTGATCCCGGGCGTGCTGCTGCTCACCGCCACCCCCGAGCAGCTTGGCCAGGACAGCCACTTCGCCCGCCTGCGCCTGCTCGACCCCAACCGCTTCCACGACCTGGCCGCCTTCCGCGCCGAAAGCGAGCACTATCGCCCGGTGGCTGAAGCCGTGCAGGAGCTGCTCGATGAAGGCCGCCTGTCGCCAAAGGCCCACGCCACCATCCAGGGTTTCCTGGGTGCCGAAGGCGAAGCCCTGTTGGCTGCAGTCAGCGACGGCGACAGCCAGGCCAGCGCACGTCTGATCCGCGAGCTGCTGGACCGCCACGGCACCGGCCGCGTCCTGTTCCGTAACACCCGTGCGGCGATCCAGGGCTTCCCCGAGCGCCAGTTGCACCCTTACCCGCTGGCCACACCCGAGCAGTACCGCGACCTGCCAGCCGGCGAGCACGCCGAGCTGTACCCGGAAGTCGCCTTCCAGGCCCAGGGTGATGTGGCTGACGACGAGCGCTGGTGGCGTTTCGACCCGCGCGTCGACTGGCTGATCGACACCCTGAAGATGCTCAAGCGCACCAAGGTACTGGTCATCTGCGCGCACGCCGAAACCGCCATGGACCTGGAAGACGCCCTGCGCGTGCGCTCCGGCATCCCGGCCTCGGTGTTCCATGAAGGCATGAACATCCTCGAGCGCGACCGCGCCGCCGCCTACTTCGCCGACGAAGAATTCGGTGCGCAAGTGCTGATCTGCTCCGAGATCGGCAGCGAAGGCCGCAACTTCCAGTTCGCCCATCACCTGGTGATGTTCGACCTGCCAGCACACCCGGACCTGCTCGAACAGCGCATCGGCCGCCTCGACCGGATCGGCCAGAAGCACACCATCCAGTTGCACATCCCGTACCTGCTAGGCAGCCCGCAAGAGCGCCTGTTCCAGTGGTACCACGAAGGCCTTAACGCCTTCCTCAACACGTGCCCCACCGGCAACGCCCTTCAGCACCAGTTCGGCCCACGCCTGCTGTCGCTGCTTGAAGGTGGCGAGAGCAAGGCCTGGGATTCCCTGGTGGACGACGCCCGCAGCGAGCGCGAGCGCCTGGAAGCCGAACTGCACACTGGCCGCGACCGCCTGCTGGAGCTCAACTCCGGCGGTGCCGGCGAAGGCCAGGCGCTGGTCGAGGCCATTCTCGAACAGGACGACCAGTTTGCCCTGCCGATCTACATGGAAACCCTGTTCGACGCCTTCGGCATCGACAGCGAAGACCATTCCGAGAACGCCCTGATCCTCAAGCCGAGCGAAAAGATGCTCGATGCCAGCTTCCCGCTGGGCGACGACGAAGGCGTGACCATCACCTACGACCGTGCCCAGGCGCTGTCGCGCGAGGACATGCAGTTCCTCACCTGGGAGCACCCGATGGTGCAGGGCGGCATGGACCTGGTGCTGTCCGGCTCTATGGGCAACACCGCCGTGGCACTGATCAAGAACAAAGCACTCAAGCCGGGCACCGTCCTGCTCGAATTGCTGTTCGTCAGCGAGGTGGTGGCACCACGCAGCCTGCAGCTGGGCCGCTACCTGCCGCCGGCCGCACTGCGCTGCCTGCTCGACGCCAACGGCAACGACCTGGCCTCCCGCGTGGCTTTCGAAACCCTCAACGAGCAGCTCGAGAGCGTACCGCGTGCCAGCGCCAACAAGTTCGTCCAGGCCCAGCGGGACGTGCTCGCCAAGCGCATCAGTGGCGGTGAAGAGAAGATCATGCCGACGCACGTCGAGCGCGTAGCCGAAGCGCAGCGCCGTCTGGCAGCCGAGGCCGACGAAGAGCTCGCCCGCCTGGTGGCACTGCAAGCGGTCAACCCAAGCGTGCGCGACAGCGAAATCGACGCCCTGCGCAAGCAGCGTGAAGACGGCCTGGCGATGCTGGACAAGGCCGCCTTGCGCCTGGAGGCCATTCGCGTGCTGGTGGCTGGCTGATCTGACACGCCCGTTGGTGGCCTGACCACCCTCTGTAGGAGCAGCCTTGTGCTGCGAAGAGGCCGTATGCCCCACAAGATTATTGTGAGGCGTACGGCCTCTTCGCAGCACAAGGCTGCTCCTACACGTATATCCCTCTCTTTATGCCTGATGGCGATCGGGTTGATAACCAAATCGTAGAAATCAATATGCCATTATTCAGGAAGGCTTAAACACTTCTTCCTATACTGCCTCTGGACAGTCTGCACAGGGTTGTAGAGCAGACGAGTGAAAACTCGATCATGGGGCACTCAATGGAATGGCTGGGGCTGCAACTGTTCGCCGACCTTCCGGCAACCGGGCGCATCGTTATCGATTGCCGCCATGAACCGTTCCTGGTCCTGCTCGCCTACTTCGTTGCCAGCGCGGCTTGCTTCGCGACCCTCGACATGGCCGAACGCCACTCCCACAGCGAAGACCCCACTGCCCACCGACAATGGCACATGCTTGGCGCCTGCTGCCTGGCCGGTGGCATCTGGGCCATGCACTTCATCAGCATGCTGGCCTTCCAGGCGCCGGTGGAGGTGCACTACGACGTTTCCCTTACCATTCTTTCGCTGCTCATCGCCTTGGGCGTCGCCTGGGTGACCATGCACAGCCTCGACCGCAGCCAGATGCGCGCGCATCACTTCCTGCTGAGCGCAGTACTGATCGGCCTGGGCATCATCCTCATGCACTTTGTGGGCATGGCTGCGATGCAAACCGGCGCCCAGCAGTACTACCAGACTGGCCTGTTGCTGGTCTCTGCTGCCCTTGCCCTGCTTACCAGCCTGGCAGCGTTGTGCCTGGCCCGGTACCTGCGCAATGGCAGCGGCACACTGCACCAGGCCATGAAGTACGGCGCCAGCCTGCTGATAGCCGGTGGTATCGTCGCCACCCACTTTACCGCCATGTCGGCCATGACCCTGGTGATCCCGGCCGACACCGCACTGCGCCTGCCCTCTGGTGACAACAGCCTGCAACTGGGGCTGGGCATCGGCTTCATCACCCTGCTTATCAGTGGCGCCAGCATCAGCGCCGCACTGGCCGACAAGAAGCTGCAGAGCAAGGAGCACGACCTGCGCCGGGTCAGCATACTGCTCAGCCAACTGGACCAGGCCCGCGCCTCGCTGCAGCAGGCCGCGCACTATGACGCCCTGACCAATCTGGTAAACCGCCGTGGCTTCAACCAGGTGTTCGCCGAGCGCCTGGCCGATCACCAGGCCACGGAAAACCGCCTGGCAGTGATGTTCCTCGACATCGACCACTTCAAGCGCATCAATGACAGCCTTGGCCACGACGCTGGCGACGAACTGCTCAAGGTGATCGCCAACCACATCAAGGCCGCCACTCGCAATCAGGACCTGGTTGCACGCCTGGGCGGCGACGAGTTCTGCGTGGTCACCAGCCTCAACAGCTGCGACGAAGCCCGCCACCTGGCACAACGCATCATGCAACGGATGAAAGAGCCCATCGACCTGGGTGGGCGGCGCATGGTCATGACCACCAGCATTGGCGTCAGCATTTTCCCCGATGACGGCAACAGCGCCGAAGAACTGCTCAAGCATGCCGACCTCGCCCTTTATCAGTCCAAGGATAGCGGGCGCAACAGCCTGCACTTTTTCAACCACAACCTGAAAACCCAGGCCTCCTTTGCCCTGCAACTGGAAGAAGAGCTGCGCCTGGCCCTGCTCGAAGAGCGTGGCCTGTGCGTGCATTACCAACCTATCTTCGACATGCACAGCGGGCAGGTGGCCAAGCTCGAAGCCCTGGTGCGCTGGCATCACCCCCAGCACGGCCTGCTGGCGCCCGATCGCTTCATCGGCATTGCCGAAGCCAACGGCCTGATCATCGACCTTGACCTGTGGGTGATGCGCCACGCCTGCGCCGACCTGGCGCACCTGCAGCGCCACGGTTATGGCGACATCAAGGTGACGGTCAATTGCTCAGCCGTAACCCTCAGCCACGATGAACTGCCCAACGAAGTAGAGAAGGCGCTGTTCCACGCCGGGCTCGCGCCCCGGAACCTGGAGCTGGAAGTGACCGAAAACGCCCTGATGGGCGATATCCAGCGTACCGTCAACCTGCTCAAGCGCGTGCGTGCCCTTGGCGTGGCGCTGTCGATCGACGACTTCGGTACTGGCTACTCGTCACTGGCCTACCTCAAGCGCCTGCCGCTGGACGTGCTGAAGATTGACCGCACCTTCCTGCAAGATGTGCCGGGCAGCCAGAAGGACCGCGAGATCGTCCAGGCGATCATCGTCATGGCGCATACCCTGCACCTGCAGGTTGTCAGCGAAGGCGTAGAAACCGTCGAACAGCAGGCATTCCTTGAAGCCCATGGCTGCGACTACCTGCAGGGCTACCTGCTGGGCCGCCCGGTACCGCTGGCCGATCTGCGGCCGCTACTGGAGCGGCTGCAGCGCCAAAGCGAGGCAGTCAGCCCTTGTTGCGGTACAGTTCTACAAGGGTCGCCGGATCTTTTTGCAGGTAACCCTGGCTACCGTGCAGGCGCATCAGCTGCGCGGCGAGGCCACTGAGCGGCGTCGCCGAGCCCTGCTCACGGGAAAACCTGACTGCGCCATCGAGGTCCTTGAGCAGCGTGCGCACGTGCCACTTGATTGGCTCGAAGCGGCTTTCGGCCATTTGCGGCGCGAGGATCTGCAGCGGTTTGGAATCGGCAAAGCCACCCGCCAGTGCTTCGGCGATCAGCGTCGCGTCTACCCCGGACTGCTCGGCCAGCGCCACCACTTCGGCGATTACCAGCGCATTGCACGCCACGATCATCTGGTTGCAGGCCTTGGTCACCTGCCCGGCCCCCACAGCCCCCATGTGCGTCACGCGCTGACCAAGCACCTGCAGCACTGGGCGTGCTCGCTCAAGGTCGGCCGCTTCACCGCCAACCATGATCGCCAAGGTACCGGCCTCGGCACCGGGTGTGCCGCCGGACACCGGGGCATCCAGCCAGGCCATGCCGCACAGTACCGCGAGTTCGGCGGCCATTTCACGGGTGGCGGTGGGTTCCAGGCTGGAGAAATCGATCAGCAACTGGCCACTGCGCCCACCCTGGGCAATGCCGTGCTCGCCGAACACCACCTCGCGGACCACGGCCGTGTCGGCCAGGCACAGCAGTACCATGTCGCTGCCCTGGCACAATTCGGCGGGGCTGTTGGCCAGGCGCGCGCCGGCAGCGACCAGCGCAGCACACTTGTCCGGGCTGCGGTTCCACACGGTCAGCGGGTACCCCGCCGCCAGCAGGCGTTGGCACATGGGCAGGCCCATCAGGCCAATGCCGGCGAATCCAAGCGAAGGTAGTGCAGTGCTCATCAATGACTCCTGGCTATTCGAATTGTTTTCCAGGCTGGCCGGAACGGTGGACACATTACGCATCCCGTAAACTGTTACCGCCACGCCGAATTGTTACTTACCTCTACCCGCCCTGAACGCCTTCAAGCACCAAAACGGGGCTGCTGCGCATTTTTGCGCACCAAAAAAGATCATGCTTCAGCCGGACGCTTCGCCTGAATCACGATAAACGGCGAAACCACCACGGCCCAGATCTCTGGATCGCGGCTTTGCAGGTCCAGTGCCTGCTCGGCCGACACCGGCCCAACAGTGCCATCACTACGCCACTTGGCGAAGATCTCGCTGCGATTCTCGGCCATCGCCTCGGCAACGGTGATCAGGTCGAGGCTGGGGTCGACCCAAATCAGGTCACCCTTGGCCCAGAAACGCTCCAGGGCTTTCCACTCGATGATTGCCGTCTCGCCAAGCAATTTGGCATAGAGGGTGCTTGTTTGATCAGTCATGGGCGGTATCCGCAAAAATTGGCCACTAAAAAAGGTCGGCATTTTTGCAGAAAAACCCGGGTACAAATATGTAATTTGGTCGATTGACCCCGAACTTGTGGGGCGGGGTTGCAGATACAGGCCATTTGATGGCGCCTTTTTGTATCTTTGTGTCGAGCAAGCGACAACCCAGGAAACAGGCACTTTTTGACGGCTTTCCAAGCGCTCAAACAGCGCTCTACACTGTACCGGTACAGTTCCGGGACATGTTCCGGGGGAAGGTGGGCTTGCGCGTTGGCATGGCCACGCTGCAAATCCCGCCCGGTCTGTAGCCCTGGCCGCCAGGACTATAAGAATTACAACAGAATGAGTGGAGCACTATGATCAAGATTTCCAAGCTGTTCGCCGCAATGGTACTGGCCGGGGTAGCCAGCCATTCGTTTGCCGCCGATACCATCAAGATCGGCATCGCCGGTCCGAAGACGGGTCCTGTGACCCAGTACGGCGACATGCAGTTCATCGGCGCAAAGCAAGCCATCAAGGATATCAACGCCGCGGGCGGCGTCGATGGCAAGATGCTCGAAGCCAAGGAATACGACGACGCGTGCGACCCTAAACAGGCCGTGGCAGTCGCCAACAAAGTGGTCAACGACGGCGTCAAGTTCGTCATCGGCCACCTGTGCTCCAGCTCCACCCAGCCCGCGTCCGACATCTACGAAGATGAAGGCGTGATCATGATCACCCCGGCCGCCACCTCGCCGGAAATCACCGCCCGTGGCTACAAGCTGATCTTCCGCACCATCGGCCTGGACAGCGCCCAAGGCCCGGCCGCCGGCAACTACATCGCCGACCACGTCAAGCCGAAGGTCGTTGCCGTCCTGCACGACAAGCAACAGTACGGTGAAGGCATCGCCACCGCGGTCAAGCAGACTTTGGAAAGCAAAGGCACCAAGGTTGCCGTGTTCGAAGGCCTGAACGCGGGTGACAAGGACTTCTCCTCGATCATCCAGAAGCTCAAGCAGAACAATGTCGACTTCGTCTACTACGGCGGCTACCACCCAGAGCTGGGCCTGATCCTGCGCCAGGCACAGGAAAAAGGCCTGAAAGCCAAGTTCATGGGCCCAGAGGGCGTGGGTAACGACTCGATCTCGCAGATCGCCCAGAACGCCTCCGAAGGCCTGCTGGTCACCCTGCCGAAGTCGTTCGATGCCGACCCGGAGAACAAGAAGATCGTCGACGCCATCAAGGCTGACGGCAAGGACCCAAGCGGCCCGTTCGTGTTCCCTGCCTACTCTGCGGTAGAACTGATCGCCCAAGGCATCAAGGCCGCCAAGTCCGAAGACACCGACAAGGTGGCAGCGGCCATCCACGCCGGTACCTTCAAGACCCCGACCGGCGAGCTGTCGTACGACGCCAAAGGCGACCTGAAAGACTTCAAGTTCGTGGTATACGAATGGCACTTCGGCAAGCCGAAGACCGAAGTCTCCCCTCAGTAACTGCGTGACTAAATAGCTGACCGTAGAAGCCCACTGTGCGAGCAGTGGGCTTTGTTTTACGAGGTTCATGGGCCCGACTCCCGCGATCCGGGGGCGGGCCCACCTGAAAATCTTAAAACCGTCACCCGCGGTTTCCTGGCATACCCCCGCCAGCGAAATGCAAATCAGGTTTTTAGGAGCGCTGTAATGCCTGAGATCTACCATTTCTTCCAACAACTGGTTAATGGATTGACCATCGGCAGCACCTATGCCTTGATCGCCATCGGCTACACGATGGTGTACGGCATCATTGGCATGATCAACTTCGCCCACGGCGAGGTGTACATGATCGGTTCCTACGTGGCCTTCATCGCCCTGGCGGGCCTGGCCATGATGGGCATCCATTCGCTGCCGATCCTGATGACCGTTGCCTTCGTCGCGACGATCTTCGTCACCAGTGCCTATGGTTACAGTATCGAACGGGTTGCCTACCGCCCCTTGCGCAACAGCAACCGTCTGATCCCGCTGATTTCCGCCATCGGCATGTCGATCTTCCTGCAGAACACCGTCTTGCTGTCGCAAGACTCCAAGGACAAGTCCATCCCCAACCTGATCCCCGGAAGCTTCTCGTTCGGGCCAGGCGGTGCGGAGGAGGTTCTGATCAGCTACATGCAGATCCTGGTGTTCGTGGTCACCCTCGTGGCAATGACCCTGCTTACCCTGTTCATCTCCCGTTCCCGCCTGGGCCGCGCCTGCCGCGCCTGCGCCGAAGACATCAAGATGGCCAACCTGCTGGGCATCAACACCAACAACATCATCGCCCTCACCTTCGTCATCGGTGCCGCCCTGGCGGCGGTGGCGGCCGTGCTGCTGAGCATGCAGTACGGGGTGATCAACCCCAACGCCGGTTTCCTGGTGGGCCTCAAAGCCTTTACCGCGGCGGTGCTGGGTGGCATCGGCAGCATTCCGGGCGCCATGCTCGGCGGGCTGGTGCTGGGTGTAGCCGAAGCCTTTGGCGCCGACATCTTCGGCGACCAGTACAAGGACGTGGTGGCATTCGGCTTGTTGGTTCTTGTCCTGCTATTCCGGCCGACCGGCATCCTGGGCCGCCCGGAGGTTGAAAAAGTATGAGCAAAAATCTCAAACAGGCGTTCTTCAGCGCCTTGCTGGTCTGGGCCGTGGCCTTCCCGGTGCTGGGCCTGAAACTGAGCATCGACGGCATCAGCCTGGTCGTGCACAGTCAGGGTTCGTTCACCATCAGCATCATCGCCGTGTGCTCGGTATTGATGTTCCTGCGCGTGCTGTTCGACAAGCAGTGGAGTTCGGTGATGGGCCGCCGTTCGGATCGCAAGCTGATCCCGCCGGCCGTCAGCAACTACCTGACCCTGCCCAAGACCCAGCGCTATGTGATCATTGGTCTGATCGTTGCGGCACTGGTGTGGCCGTTCTTCGGCTCGCGCGGTGCGGTCGACATCGCCACGCTGATCCTGATCTACGTGTTGCTGGGCCTGGGCCTGAACATCGTGGTCGGCCTGGCGGGCCTGCTCGACCTCGGTTACGTCGGCTTCTATGCCGTCGGCGCCTACAGCTACGCCATGCTCTCGCACTACCTGGGCTGGAGCTTCTGGGTGTGCCTGCCGATTGCCGGCCTGATGGCCGCCACCTTCGGCTTCCTGCTTGGCTTCCCGGTGCTGCGCCTGCGCGGTGACTACCTGGCGATCGTGACCCTTGGCTTCGGCGAGATCATCCGCCTGTTCCTGCGCAACCTCACCGACTGGACCGGCGGCCCCAACGGCATCAGCAACATCCCCAAACCGGAGTTCTTCGGCCTGACCTTCGAACGCCGTGCCGCCGAGGGCATGCAGACCTTCCACGAGTTCTTCGGGCTGGAATACAACTCGATCAACAAGGTCATCTTCCTCTACCTGGTAGCCCTGCTGCTGGCCCTGCTCGCGCTCTTCGTGATCAACCGCCTGCTGCGCATGCCGATCGGCCGCGCCTGGGAAGCCCTGCGTGAAGACGAGATCGCCTGCCGTGCGCTGGGCCTGAACCCGACCGTGATCAAGCTGTCGGCTTTCACCCTGGGCGCCGCGTTCGCCGGTTTTGCCGGCAGCTTCTTCGCCGCCCGCCAAGGGCTGGTCACACCGGAGTCGTTCACCTTCATCGAGTCGGCGATCATCCTCGCCATCGTCGTGCTCGGCGGCATGGGCTCACAACTGGGCGTGATCCTCGCGGCCATCGTGATGATCCTGCTGCCCGAGCTGATGCGTGAGTTCAGCGAATACCGGATGCTGATGTTCGGTGCGCTGATGGTGTTGATGATGATCTGGCGTCCGCAAGGCTTGCTGCCTATGCAACGTCCACACATGGAGCTGCATCGATGAGCCGTGAAATTCTGCAAGTCAGCGGCCTGAGCATGCGCTTCGGCGGCTTGTTGGCGGTCAACGGCGTGGCCCTGACCGTCAAGGAAAAACAGGTGGTGGCGCTGATCGGCCCGAACGGCGCCGGCAAGACCACCGTGTTCAACTGCCTGACCGGTTTCTACAAGCCCAGCGGCGGCACCATCCTGCTCGATGGCCAGCCGATCCAGGGCCTGGCCGGCCATCAGATCGCCCGCAAGGGCGTGGTGCGGACCTTCCAGAACGTGCGCCTGTTCAAGGAAATGACCGCGCTGGAAAACCTGCTGATCGCCCAGCACCGTCACCTGAACACCAACTTCTTCGCCGGCCTGTTCAAGACCCCGAGCTTCCGCCGCAGCGAGAAGGAGGCCATGGAACGCGCGCAGTACTGGCTGGAGAAGGTCAACCTGACCGAATTCGCCAACCGTACCGCCGGCACCCTGGCCTACGGCCAGCAACGCCGCCTGGAAATCGCCCGCTGCATGATGACCCAGCCGCGCATCATCATGCTCGACGAACCGGCCGCGGGCCTGAACCCGAAGGAAACCGAAGACCTCAAGGCACTGATCGCCTACCTGCGTGAGTCGCACAACGTCACCGTGCTGCTGATCGAGCACGACATGAAGCTGGTGATGAGCATCTCCGACCATATCGTGGTGATCAACCAGGGCACCCCCCTGGCACACGGCACGCCGGAAGAGATCCGCGACAACCCTGATGTGATCAAAGCCTACCTGGGGGAAGCGTAAATGCTGAAGTTCGAAAACGTTTCCACCTTCTACGGCAAGATCCAGGCGCTGCACAGCGTGAACGTGGAGATCAACCAGGGCGAGATCGTCACCCTGATCGGTGCCAACGGCGCCGGCAAGTCGACCTTGCTGATGACCCTGTGCGGCTCGCCGCAGGCACACAGTGGCAGCATCAAGTACCTGGGTGAAGAACTGGTCGGCCAGCCGTCCTCGCACATCATGCGCAAGAGCATTGCCGTGGTGCCTGAAGGCCGCCGCGTGTTCGCCCGCCTGACCGTCGAGGAAAACCTGGCGATGGGTGGCTTCTTCACCAACAAGGGCGACTATCAGGAGCAGCTGGACAAGGTGTTGCAGCTGTTCCCGCGCCTGAAGGAGCGCTATATCCAGCGTGGCGGCACCATGTCTGGTGGCGAGCAGCAGATGCTCGCCATTGGCCGGGCGCTGATGAGCAAGCCCAAGCTGTTGCTGCTCGACGAGCCCTCGCTGGGCCTGGCGCCGATCATCATCCAGCAGATCTTCGACATCATCGAACAGCTGCGCCGCGACGGCGTGACCGTGTTCCTGGTGGAGCAGAATGCCAACCAGGCGCTCAAGGTCGCTGACCGCGCCTATGTGCTGGAGAACGGCCGGGTGGTGATGCAGGGGACGGGCGAAGCGCTGTTGACCGACCCGAAGGTGCGCGACGCGTACCTGGGGGGTTGATCCGGAAAGGGCCTTCGGGCCCTTTTTCATGCCTGCTGAATGTGTATGACTTGAGATCCCCGCACACCCTGCGTAACGTGGCCAGCTCTTTGGAAAAGATCCCCGGAGTTCGCCCCATGCGCCTCACCCCCACCCTGCTGCTCACCGCCCTGCTGCCCCTGTTCGCCGGCTGCCAGCTCATGGCTGACGCGCCAAGCGACCCGAATATCGGCACCACGCGCATGCAGGGCGAACTGCGTGCCGCCGGTGGCCAGCTGCTGTTCAAGCCGTGCAGCGAAAACCGCACATTCGTGATCAACGACGTCGGTGCCACCGGCATCCTGCAGGAGGCCGCCAACCTCGCCAAAGACGCCAACGACAAACTGTTCGCCGACGTCCGTGGACGCCTCACCGGCAGCAAGCAGGCCAACAACGACGGCCAGCTGGAAGTGCGCCGCCTGTACCGCCTGGAACCCTCCACGCGCGCCTGCGAAGACCCCAACTTCAAGCAGCTGACCCTGCGCGCCAATGGTCATGAACCCGAGTGGGATATCAAGGCCAGCGGCAAGGGCATGGTGGTCAGTCGCGTGGGCCAGCAGCCTTTGCCCCTGCCGTTTCTGGAAGAAGAAGTACCCGGCGGCGGCCTGACCCTTACCAGCGAAGCCAACGGCCAGCACGTGGAACTGTGGGTCGCGCCGCAGCGCTGCGTAGACAGCGCCACGGGCGCCATCCACCACCTGCGTGCCGAGCTGCGCATCGACGGCAAGACCCTGCAGGGCTGCGGCTACTACGGTGGCGCGCGCGACAACTGATCGCCGGGTGCTTTTATCCTGCCAGTCGGGGCGGCTAACAGCTTATACTTGGCGGTTTGTGTAAAGCCGCCGGCCGCCCATGGCCGGGATACTGGACCCTGCCATGCTACGAATCACCGAACTCAAGCTGCCCCTGGACCATCCCGACGAAGCGCTGCGTGAAGCCATCGTCCAGCGCCTGGGCATCCGCGACGAGCAACTGCTCAGCTTCAACCTGTTCAAGCGCAGCTACGATGCGCGCAAGAAGAACAGCGAGTTGCTGTTCATCTACACCATCGACCTCGAAGCCAGCAACGAAGCCGAGCTGCTCGACAAGTTCGCCGACGATCACAACATCGGCCCGGCACCGGACGTGACCTACAAGTATGTCGGCCACGCCCCGGCCGACGTGCAGGAACGCCCGATCGTGGTCGGTTTCGGCCCGTGCGGCATCTTCGCCGGCCTGCTGTTGGCGCAGATGGGCTTCAAGCCGATCATCCTCGAACGTGGCAAGGAGGTGCGCCAGCGCACCAAGGACACCTGGGGCCTGTGGCGCAAAAGCGTGCTCAACCCAGAGTCCAATGTACAGTTCGGCGAAGGCGGCGCCGGTACCTTCTCTGACGGCAAGCTGTACAGCCAGATCAAGGACCCGCAGCACCACGGCCGCAAAGTGCTGGAAGAGTTCGTCAAGGCCGGTGCGCCGGACGAGATCCTGTACATCAACAAACCGCACATCGGCACTTTCCGCCTTACCGGCATGGTCGAGCAGATGCGCCAGGACATGATCGCCCTCGGCGCGGAAGTACGCTTCCAGGAAAAGGTCACCGACCTGCTGGTCGAAGACGGCCAACTGACCGGCGTGGTGCTGGAGAGTGGCGAACAGCTGCACTCGCGCCATGTGGTCCTGGCCCTTGGCCACAGCGCCCGCGACACCTTCCGCATGCTGCATGCCAAGGGCGTGTACATGGAAGCCAAGCCGTTCTCGGTCGGCTTCCGTATCGAGCACCCGCAAACGCTGATCGACAAAGCGCGCCTGGGCAAGTACGCCGGCCACCCGAAACTCGGCGCCGCCGACTACAAGCTGGTGTACCACGCCAAGAACGGCCGCTCGGTATACAGCTTCTGCATGTGCCCGGGTGGCACCGTGGTCGCCGCCACCAGCGAACCAGGCCGGGTGGTCACCAACGGCATGAGCCAGTACTCGCGTAACGAGCGCAACGCCAACTCTGGCATCGTCGTCGGCATTGACCCCGAGCGCGACTACCCGGGCGGCCCGCTGGCCGGTATTGAACTGCAAGAGCGTCTGGAAGCCCACGCCTACGTGATGGGCGGCAGCAACTACCAGGCCCCGGCGCAGCTGGTGGGTGACTTCGTTGCAGGCCGGCCATCGACCGCCCTGGGCAGTGTCGAACCGTCCTACAAACCAGGCGTGACCCTGGGTGACCTGGCGCCGAGTCTGCCCGACTTCGCCATCGAAGCCATCCGTGAGGCACTGCCGGCGTTCGACCGCCAGATCAAGGGTTACAACCTGCATGACGCGGTGTTGACCGGGATCGAGACGCGGACCTCGTCGCCACTGCGCATTACCCGGGGTGAGGATTACCAGAGCCTGAACCTGAAAGGGTTGTTCCCGGCGGGTGAAGGCGCCGGCTACGCGGGCGGCATTCTGTCCGCGGGTGTGGACGGGATCCGTATTGCCGAGGCGGTAGCGCGGGATATGCTCGGCCTGTAATTTTGTGTCGCCTGTCAGGGCCCTTTCGCGGGTGAACCCGCTCCCACAGCTACTGCACAGTACTTGAGAACTGCGCAGTAGCTGTGGGAGCGGGCGCGCCCCGCGAAAGAGCCCTTGCAGGAATCAGAAATATCCAACCCGAACATCAGGCATTCCCTCCCCCTTCCACCCCCGTCTGCATCTAGGCTTCACACAGCCTAGCCGGCAACACCATATAACAAAAACGAATATAGTTTTTGTTTTAAAGCATATCGTCACAGGCTAGGGTGTACGCCCGTATCATTCGTAAACTGCTCATGGAGAGCCTATAGCCCGTGCGTAGCCTGTTTACCCGTTTCTTCCAGCT
Source organism: Pseudomonas sp. YNh (assembly GCF_037993085.1). Taxonomy (NCBI): domain Bacteria; kingdom Pseudomonadati; phylum Pseudomonadota; class Gammaproteobacteria; order Pseudomonadales; family Pseudomonadaceae; genus Pseudomonas; species Pseudomonas sp. YNh. The sequence goes on from NZ_JBBMRJ010000030.1 coordinate 28,478, forward strand.
TGAAGCCGCCAGCGGCCTGCTGCTGATCGCCGCCGCCGTCATGGCACTGATCATCAACAACTCGCCACTGTCCTACCTGTACAGCGGGCTGCTCGATGTGCCCGTCGCCGTCCAGGTCGGCGCGCTGAATATCGCCAAGCCTTTGTTGCTGTGGATCAATGACGGCCTCATGGCCCTGTTCTTCCTGCTCATCGGCCTTGAGGTCAAGCGCGAGGTGGTCGACGGCCACCTGTCCAAACCTGCCCAGGTGATCCTGCCTGCCACTGCTGCCGTGGGTGGCATGGTGGTGCCAGCACTGATCTACTGGTTCATCAACCGAGACAACCCGGCGGCCGTGGCCGGCTGGGCGATCCCCACTGCCACCGACATCGCCTTCGCCCTTGGCGTGCTGGCCCTGCTGGGCAAACGCGTACCGGTATCGCTGAAACTGTTCCTGATGACTTTGGCGATCATCGACGACCTGGGCGCGATCATCGTCATCGCCCTGTTCTACTCCGGGACCCTGTCGAGCGTGTCGCTGCTACTGGCTGCGGCCTGCCTGGTGGTGCTGGTAGCGATGAACCGGCTTGGCGTGGTCAAGCTTGGGCCGTACATGATCATTGGCCTGATCCTGTGGGTCTGCGTACTCAAGAGTGGCGTACATGCCACGCTGGCCGGTGTCGCCCTGGCCTTGTGCATCCCGCTGCGTACCCGCAACGCCGAGACTTCGCCACTGCTGTCCCTTGAGCATGCCCTGCATCCTTGGGTCGCTTATGCCATTTTGCCGATTTTTGCCTTCGCCAATGCCGGCGTCTCGCTGGCAGGCATGAGCGTAGACAGCTTCACCCACCCGGTGCCGATGGGCATCGCGGTTGGCCTGCTGCTGGGCAAGACCGTGGGCGTTTTCGGCCTGACCTGGCTGGCGGTCAAGCTGCGCCTGGCCGCGCTGCCTGAGGGTGCCGGCTGGGGGCAAATACTGGGGGTGGCGATACTCTGCGGCATCGGCTTCACCATGAGCCTGTTCGTTGGTTCGCTCGCCTTCGCCCCGGGTAGCAGCGATTACGCCGGTATGGACCGCATGGGTATTCTTACCGGCTCGTTCTTCGCCGCAGTGATCGGCTACGCCGTCATCGCCATGGCCAGCCGCAAAACCCGTGTTGGTTGACGTTACTGAAGCATGAAAAAACCCCGACTGGCAGCGGCCATGTCGGGGTTTTTGTTTTACTGCGCTACGGTCAGTGCGAAACGCGGCTGGTGCCATCAACAGTCATGATGCGCACGCGGTCACCAACGCGGAAGATTTCGTTCTCCTGCACGGCCTGCACGTAGGCACGCATGCTGCCATCGTCCTCACGCACGGTGATTTCGACGCCTTGGGTGCGGGTCAGGCCTTCTTCTGCAGCGGAACCGGCCAGGCCACCGGCCACGGCACCGATCACGGCTGCAACAATGCTGCCACGACCACCGCCTACAGCACTACCGGCTACGCCACCAACGATGGCGCCAGCGCCACCGCCGATCGGGGTCTTGGTACCTTCGATCTTGACCGGGCGCAGGGATTCGATGGTGCCCATGCGCACGGTTTGCACGCGGCGGGCTTCATCACGGGAGTAGCTGTCACCGGTCAGGCTCGAGGCACAGCCCCCCAGCAGCAGCGACATGGTGGTAAAGGTCGCCACCAGCAAAGCGGATTTACGCATGGGTAAAGTCTCCATAAGTCAGGTGCTCATTAGACGCTGCACGTTGACGGCTGTCACGGTACAAACGCAATAAAATTGTTTTCATTCAGCCGGGGTACAGCCTGTGCGGTTGTGCCATAGGCTCATAAATTGAGACCAAGGATAGCCATGGATTACTTCATCGTCGTGGTCACCACCGTTGCCGGGCTGTATTTCCATTGGTGGCTGTATGTACGCATGCGCCGCTGGATGGACCGTGACCTGGCGTTGTCGCTGGCGGGGGCTGACCCTGAAAAGCGCACGTTCATGCTGGAAAGGTTGGCGCAGGCGCGGCGGGAGAAGGTGGGGCGCAAGCAACTGGCGGGGTGGTTGGAGCGCGAGGCGGCGGGGTATCCGGGGTAGTCTGTGGATCACTGGGGCCGCTTTGCGGCCCCAAATTCTCAGGGTGCCAGCCGCTCCCGCAGCCATTGCCCATCCACCAGCCGGTAGTTCAACCGGTCATGCAGGCGGCTTGCCCGCCCCTGCCAGAACTCGATGCGCTCAGGCAACAGGCGATAACCACCCCAGTGCTCCGGGCAGTGCGGCTGGGTGTCGGAGAAGCGCGCTTCGGTGGCCTTGACCAGGCCCTCCAGCTCTTCACGACCGGCGATCACCCGGCTCTGCGGCGAAGCCCAGGCGCCCAGGCGGCTGCCCAGCGGGCGCACCTGGTAGTAGTCGTCCGACTCCTTGGCCGTCACCTTTTCCACCCGCCCTTCGATGCGCACCTGGCGCTCCAGCGCCGGCCAGAAGAAGGTCATGGCCGCAAAAGGGTTGGCCTGCAGTTGCTGGCCCTTGGCGCTCTCGTAGTTGGTGAAGAAGGTAAAGCCCTGCTCATCGAGCCCCTTCAACAACAGTACGCGGCAATGTGGGCGGCCTTCGCCGTCCACAGTCGCCAGGGTCATGGCATTGGCTTCCACCGGTACCTGCTCGGTCTTCACCGCATCGGCAAACCACTGGTGGAACAAAGCGAACGGCTCCCCCGGGGCCTGGGCTTCGGCCAGGCCATCACGGGTGTAGTCGCGGCGCATATCGGCCAGGGATTGGGTCATTGCTGCGTTTCCTTGACGATCAGTTGGTCTTCGCAGGGCTGTTGGCAGCTACTTTCTTGTCAGCGGTAGCTTTCTTGGCGGCAGGCTTGGCGGCTGCCTTGGCCGGCGCAGCTGTTTTCTTGGCCGTGGTCTTGGCAGGGGCCTTGGCCTTGGCAACAGGTTTCTTCGCCGCAGGCTTCTTGGCTGCTGGCTTGCTGTCGACGGCCTTGGCTGCAGGTGCCTTGGCATCCTGCACCGCAACCATCGATGCCGGGACAGGTGCCGGGGCGGCCTGCTGGTACTTGGCCAACAGTGCGACCATGGTGTTCTGCGGGGTCAGCAGCATTTCCACGCGGCGGTTCAGGGCACGGCCCTCGATGCTGTCGTTGGCGGCACGTGGCATCACCGAGCCCATGCCCTTGAGCGTCAGGCGGTCACGCTGCAGGCCGCTAAGGCGGAAGATGGCCGATACCGAAGCGGCGCGTTCCAGGCTGAGCTTCTGGTTGGCAGCGGCAACGCCGCTGCTGTCGGCATGGCCCAGTACCAGCACGGCAGTCTTGGGGTCGCCTTCGACGGTCTTGGCCACACGGGTGATCGGGCCGAGGGTCATTGGCAGCAGCATGTTCGGGCGATCAGGGTTGTACGAGCTGTCCACCGGCAGGGTGACCGCCAGCACATTGTCGCGGCGCTCCAGCTCCAGCTTGCTGTCCTTGATGGCTTCGCGCAGCTTGGGCTCGTACTCGTCCAGCCAGGCCTGGGTGGCCTTCTGGTCGATCTTCGGCACGACCGGCCCTTTGGCTTGCTTGTCATCGCCGCCGAACGGCCACCACCAGCGGCTGGCGCTTTCGGACTTGGCATCGGCCTTGGCCACTTTTTCGGTGACGGCTGCCTTCACTTCCTGCTCGGCGACCTTGTCGGAACCGAAAGGCCACCAGCTGGAGCCACCTTCCTTGGAGCCGTCCGGAGAATGACTGGCGCAGCCGGTAACGGCGGTCAGGCACAGGGCGAGTGCTAAGGTTTTATGTGAAGACATCAGCGATACACCATGAATTAGAAAGAGATTTTGCCAACGCACATGAGGCGTTGGCATTGAGGATAGTCAAAGGGGCGGGGCAATACCCGCATTACCCGATCAAAGGCAACTGGCAAGAACACGGACCAGGTTCTGGGCTCGTGGATCCATCAGCACGTAGGGACCAAGTGTATTGACCACGAAACCGAAGGCCACGTCGTGCTCCGGGTCGGCAAAACCGACCGAGCCACCAGCACCTGGGTGGCCGAAGGCACGGGCGCCGAGGCCAAAGGTGGCATTGGCCACATCAGGCTGGTCGAGCATGCAGCCCAGACCAAAGCGGGTCTGGGTGAGCAAGGTGCGGTCCTGGCCGAGGCTGTGCTCGCGGGTCAGTTCATCAAGCAGTTCGGATTCGAGCAGGCTGCCGTCCAGCAAACCGGCATAGAACCCTGCCAGGCTGCGAGCATTGCCATGGCCATTGGCCGCCGGCTGTTGCATACGTCGCCATTCCGGCTTATTGGTGCTGGTCAGGATCGCCGGCGGGTTGGTGAAAGCACGGGTCGATAGCGCCTCGGGTTCGCGCATGGTCACCTGCAGCAAGCGCTGCGCGGCGGCGTCCCCGGGGTTGCCTTTGCCACGGGCGATGTGCGCCACGCGGTAGAACTCTTCGTCTGCCAGGCCAACATGGAAGTCCAATCCCAACGGGCGGGCGGTGCGGGCCACGATCGAGTCGCCAGGGCCACGGCCATCGGCGCGGCGAATCAGCTCGCCGATCAGCCAGCCGTAGGTGATGGCGGCATAACCGTGTTCGCTACCGGGTGTCCACCATGGCGTTTCAGCCGCCAGGGCATTGACCATGGCCTGCCAGTCGTACAGGGCTTCGGCGGGCAGCAGCTCACGGATGGCCGGCAAGCCGGCGCGGTGACTGAGCAGCTGGCGCAAGGTGATCGACTGTTTACCGGCCTGGGCGAACTCGGGCCAGTAATTGGCCACAGGTGCATCGAGGGCCAGCTTGCCCTCGCCCACCAGTTGCAGGGCGGTGACAGCGGTGAAGGTCTTGGTACAGGAGAACAGGTTGGCGATGGTGTCGCTGTGCCAGGCCTGCTGGCCATCCTTGTCGGCACTGCCGGCCCACAGGTCGACGACGGTTTCGCCACCGACCTGGATGCACAGCGCAGCGCCACGCTCCTGGGGATCTTCGAACAGCGCGGCAAAGGCTTCGCGCACGGCTTCGAACTTCAGCTCATAGTGACCCTGGATCTGCACCCGCTGTACTCCGTAGGACCATGTCCAAAAAAGGTGTGCATTGTTTCAGTAGTTGGGTGTTTTGCAAACTGGCTTGGGCCAAATGGTCGCGACGAACGGTAGCTTCGTGCTCAGGGAGCCGGTTTTTCCAGCAGGGCTCGCAATTGGCCCATCGCCTGCAGGTTGCTCTTGCGCACAGCGTCGACAAACCCCGGGTACGGCACATCGGTGATCGCCACCAGCCCGAGGTGGCCGTTTTCGCCGTCAAGCAGGCGGCCGCTGGCCGGCTGGTCGAGGTACTGGAACCAGTGCGCACCAACGATCATCGGCTGCGCCAGGGCCGCCTTGAGGAAGTTTCCGTAAGCCGGGCCGCGGTCTTCTTCCCGCGCCAGCTCCAGCGGCCCCGGCCAGAATGGCCCGCGATCGCGTGAACCGAACTGGAACTCGGACACCAGCACCGGCTTGTCCAGCTCGGCCAGGCGGGCAAAGTCGTAGCCGTCCTGCGGCTTGAGGGTATAGAAGTTGAAGCTGAGCACATCGCAGAACTCGGCACAGGCCTTGACCGCCTCCGGCGTGCTCACCGCGTAACGGCCACCGAGCAGCAGGTGATTGGGGGCGTGCCACTTCAATGAATCGGCAATGGTCTTGAAGTAGGTCTCGGCGAACACCTGCTGGAAGTGCTGGTAGTCGCGCTCGATTTCCGGGTGTTGCGGGTCGGGCAACGGCGCCTCGAAGCCCGGGTCTTCCATGAGCTCCCAGGCGGTCAGTTCGATGCCCCAGGCCTTGGACAGCCCTTGCTGATTGCGGTACTTGTCACGCAACTGCTTGAGGAAGGCGCGCTTGGCCGGTACATCGGTGGTCAGGCGCAAAGTGCCATAAGCCAGGCCATACCGGGCTTTAGGGTCGCTGCCTGGGGCAGCCCAGGCCAGCTCGTTGTCGGCGAAATAGCCAATCAGCCAAGGATCGTCACGGTGATCACGGGCGGCAATGGCCACGGCGCGCTCGGTGGCCATGGCAAAACGCGGGTCGAACGGGTCGGGCATGCTGCCCCACCAGTCCATGCCGGTGCTGATGCTGGCGTAATCACCCACGATCGACAGCGGCAGGGTGTAGGGCATGCGCTTGGCCAGGCCCAGGGCGGGCTCGCTCCAGTTGCCGACCGTGTTGAAGCCCCAGGCCTGCAATCGGTCCAGCGCATGCGTTTGCCAGCGGGCAGCGTCCAGGATCAGTGGCGGGCAGTTGGCTGGCTGCCCTTCTGCGGCAGGCGGGCAGGGTTTGCCGTAGGTACGCTGCACGTTGGCGGCATAAAAATCGAACCAGCGCCCTTGCTTGAAGTGGCGCCCTTGCGACGAGGCATTGCCATCGTCGTTGTTGCCCTCGCCGTAGAATGCGGCCAGTGCATCGCCCTCGCCCGGCAACGCCTTGAACATGCCTTCACGGCCGGCGACGTAGGTACGCCCGCCATCTGCGGCGACGGCGTTCACCCCCAGGGAATAGAACGGGTGCCCTTCCGGTGTTACAAGGTACCAGCGGCCATCACGCTTTTCGGTGCGAAAGAAGCCCTTGGCCTCGAAGGCCGGCCCTGCCAGCAGCCCGCCATAGCCATCGAGCTGCTGCTTGCCGCGTTCAGCCAGCCAGCCCTTGAGCTGCTGCTGTTCACGCGTATCGGCCGCCTTGAGCTGCTCGTCATTGGCCACCTTCTCGGGCCAATTGCCGCGCGTGGACTGGCCATAGGCATCGATCAGCTCCTTATAGGCCGCCTTGTAGGCCTGGTCGTCGTCCTGAATGCCCACCCGCTCGATCAGCAGGTTCTGCGCCACCTTGGGGCTGGGGATGCTCAGGCTGACCGAGGCCACCTGCTTGAGGTCTACCGCGCCCGCGCTGCTGGTCAGCAGCAAGCGCTGGCCACCATGGTTCCACGGCATGGGTGGGCCGGCGCGCATGCCCTGGCTCAGCGGCGAGCTGGCCGTCAGCGGCACCATCACGGTTTGAGCGGGGCCGGCCGGCAGGTCAACGCGGCTGGTCAAGGTGCGGCCATCGCTGCCTTGCACAGTCACATCCACCGTCAGCGCCCAGTCCATGGCACTTTGCATGCGCAACGTGAGGAACTGCCCGGTGGACCAATCCCACGCCCCGCCTTGCGGGCTCAGCCGCAGGGTGGGCCGCTCGACCGGGTTGAACACCACACGCCGCAATACCTCGCCCTCGGCCGTTTGCTCCGCGTTGTACTGCGGCATGCCGGCATCCTCGGTCACCACATTGACCACCGAGGCCGGGCGCACGAAGCTGAACAGCGTCTGCTGCCCGGCCAGCAAGGGCGAGCTGAACAACAGGGCGAAAACGGCGGGCAGGGTGAGGCGGACCATAGGGCTGGGGCTCTCCTTCAGGCCCCTTGCGGGACCAAGACTGAGTAATGGACAACGCGCCGGAGCAAGTGCTCCGGCGGTCAGGAAATCTCCCGCCGGAACGGCGGCAGCGCATTGAGAATAGCCTTGCCGTAGCGCTGGGTGACCAGGCGCCGGTCAAGCAAGGTGATAACACCGCGATCCTGCTCGGTACGCAGCAGGCGCCCGCAGGCCTGGATCAGCTTCAGCGAGGCGTCGGGTACGGCAATTTCCATGAACGGGTTACCGCCGCGGGCTTCGATCCACTCCGCCAGTGCGGCTTCGACCGGGTCATCGGGCACGGCAAATGGAATCTTGGCAATCACCACATGCTCGCAATAGGCGCCAGGCAGGTCGACACCCTCGGCAAAGCTTGCCAGGCCGAACAGCACGCTGTGCTGGCCATCGTCGACCCGCGCCTTGTGCTTGTTGAGGGTTTCCTGCTTGGACAGGTTGCCCTGTATCAGGACCAGCTTGCGCCAGTCACGGTCCAGGCCATCGAACACATCCTGCATCTGCTTGCGCGAGGAGAACAGCACCAGCGCGCCACGGGCATCTTCGACGATGTTCGGCAGCTCGCGGATGATTGCCGCGGTGTGTGCCGCCGCGTCGCGTGGGTCGGCCTTGAGGTCAGGCACCCGCAACAGGCCAGCGTCGCCGTGCACGAACGGGCTGGGCACCACACAGGTCATCGCATCACGCGGTAAACCGGAGCGCATGCGGAAGCGGTCGAACTTGCCCAGCGCGGTCAACGTCGCCGACGTCACCAGCGCACCGTGTGCAACGCTCCACAGGCTGCGGCGAAGCATCTCGGCGGCGAGGATCGGGCTGGCGTTGACTTCGATGTCGAACATCGCACCGCTCTCGGCCAGCGTCAGCCAGCGAGCCATGGGCGGGCTGTCTTCCGGGTCTTCGGCGGTAAAGGCCGTCCACAGTTCCCAGTTGCCCTGGGCACGGGTGACCAGGCTGCCGAAAAGCGGGTACCACTCCTCGGCCTGGTGGCTGGCAATGCCGATGTTGACCTCGCCGTCCATGCCTTCCTTGAGCAGGTCGGCCAGGCGAGTAAACAGGTCGTTGAGGCGGGCAAAGCCCTTCTTCAGCTCGATACCCACTTCGCGCAGCTGTTCCGGCACGACGCCGCCTTCGAAGCGATAGCGCGGGCGCTCGCGGCCCTCGGTGTCTTCACTGGGGCGGAAGTCGGCAACCTGCTCGCAGAGTGTGAACATGAACTGCTGCTGGGTGCGCACTTCGCGCGCCAGCTCTGGCACCTGCTCGATGTACTTGCCCAGGTCGCCGGGCAGCGGGTGCTGGGCCAGCAGCTTGGTCAGGTTCTTGGCGGTCTGTTCCAGCCAGTCTGCGGTGGAGCGCAGGCGCGAATAATGAGCGAAGTGGCCGATGGCCTTGTCTGGCAGATGGTGGCCTTCGTCGAACACGTACATGGTGTCGCGCGGATCGGGCAACACTGCCCCCCCGCCCAGCGCCAGGTCGGCCAGCACCATGTCGTGGTTGGTAACGATCACGTCTACCTTGCCCATGCCTTCACGGGCCTTGTAGAACACGCACTGCTGGAAATTCGGGCAGTGGCGGCCGGTGCACTGGCTATGGTCGGTGGTCAGGCGGGCCCAGTCCTGGTCTTCCAGGGCTTCCGACCAGCTGTCACGGTCACCATCCCAGCGATTGCCGGCAAGCTTCTCGATCATGCTGTTGAACAGCTTCTGGCTGCGCTCGTCGACCTCGATGCGAAAGCCCTCTTCCTCGAACAACTGGGCAGTGGCGGACTGGGCGTGTCCCTCCTGCAGGAGGATGTCGAGCTTGGACAGGCACAGGTAGCGGCCACGGCCCTTGGCCAGGGCGAAGCTGAAATTGAGCCCGCTGTTGCGCATCAGGTCGGGCAGGTCCTTGAAGACGATCTGCTCTTGCAGGGCCACGGTAGCGGTGGCGATCACCAGGCGTTTGCCAGCGGCCTTGGCGGCCGGGATGGCGGCCAGGCTGTAGGCCACCGTCTTGCCGGTACCGGTGCCCGCTTCCACGGCCACAACGGCAGGCTCGCCGGCACGGCGGCCTTCATCGTCGCAGGCAATGTCGCCAAGCACCTTGGCCACTTCGGCGATCATCAGGCGCTGGCCATAGCGAGGCTTGAGGCTTTTGGCTTCGAGAAAACGCGAGTAGGCGCCCTGGATGGTGGCTTTGAGTTCGTTGCTGATCATGGTCTGCAGGCGCCCGTCGGGCTGGATATATTTTCAGTGTTTCGCATGGGGCGGCTATCATACCCCGCTATTGCCCTTTATGCCGCATGGAGATCCGGATGCTCGCCTTTGCCCTGCCCTACACACTGCATGTTCTGGCTGCCCTGGTATGGGTTGGCGGCATGTTCTTCGCCTGGCTGGTGCTGCGCCCGGCAACGGTTGCAGCCCTTGAAGGGCCTGCGCGGCTGCGGCTGTGGGTGGAAGTTTTCCGACGCTTCTTCGGCTGGGTCTGGCTGGCGGTGGCGATTTTGGCGATAAGTGGTATCGGCATGTTGCACGTGCGTTTCAGTGGCTTCGAGACTGCGCCGAAGTACGTGCAGGTAATGATCGGTGGCGGCATCGCCATGTTTGCCTTGTTCATGCGCATTCAGGCGCTGCTGCTGCCGGAGCTGAAGACGGCGGTGCAGGCCGAGGACTGGCCGACGGGTGCGGCGGTGCTGGGGCGGATTCGGCGGATGGTGGGGATCAACCTGCTGCTGGGCCTGGCAGTGGTCGCTGTGGCCAGTTCGCGCCTGATGATCTGACAGCTCTCGGAGGCTGGCAGGGCAATGGCCTTGCTTATTATCTGAAAACTTGCGCGATACCTGTGGGAGCGGCCTTGTGTCGCGATTGGGCTGCGAAGCAGCCCCCCCGATTTGCGTATCAGTACTGAAACCCTGGGGCCGCTTCGCGGACCAATCGCGACACAAGGCCGCTCCCCCAAAGGATGCCGCCCACAGTGCTCAGAGGTGCTGCAGAATCAGCTCACCTGCGGCGCCTGCCAGGCCGGGCTGCCCAGGCTGCCCTGGCCGGCCATTGGCGCCAGCATCGGTGCTGTACACCAGGCAACCCTTGCTAGCCCCCCCTTTACCCGCCTTGCCCGCCGCCCCGGGCTTGCCTGGGGCGCCACCATCCAGGCGCACGACAACGCGCTCTTGCGCGAAGCCCTGCGGCACGCTCAGGCGAATGCGCCCTCCCGGCGCGCCATCATGCCCGTCGCCGCCGTTATCGCCATTGGCACCACGACTGGCCTGGCCCCAGGTGCAGCCACCCGCCTGGCCGTTGCCACCATCAAGCCCCACATAACCCGGAGCGCCCGCGCCACCGCGGGCATCGATCGCCACCCGTTCGGCATCCACTTCAGCCAGTTTCAGGTCCAGGCTGCGGCCCGGACGAGCTGCCCGCTGATAACTACCCGCCGCCCCGGGGGCACTGAATTCACTGCCCTCACCCAACTTCGCGCTACGCGCCTCGATCACCAGGGGGCTATCGGAGGGTGCGATGGCGATGCGCGCATCACGCCCCAGTTCCAGCTGGTCGACCGTCAATTGCGCAAGCGAGGCAGGCAGCAGCAGGGTTGCCGCATCCGCGACACGCAGGTGCGTGAAGTGCACGCTGGCCGACTTGTCGGGCAGGCGCAGCATGGAATTGGCGGCGACCTCCAGGCTTTCAGCCTGGGCCAGGGGAGCGGCCAACATGGCCAGCAATATCAGATTACGCATTTCGCGGCGCCTCCTGCGCACGGGGAATGGACATGACATGGAAGATACCTGTCAGCAGGATCTGCAAACGGTCGAACCAGCGGTGGCTGCGCCCACGCAGGCTGCCATTGAAGAACAGCACCTCGAGCAGGTGCAAGCCGAACAGGACGATGCCAGCGGCATTGATCAACAGATTGAAAGGCACAGGTTGTGGCATCAACTGATTGAACAACACCACACCCCAGAAAGCGACCGTCAGGACCTTGCCCAGGCCCAGGATGAACTTCATACCCCGCCCCTATTGAATGTTGTTATGTCGAGGCGGCCCGTTCGAGCGGGCCGTGCGACCCACATTAACTGCAATGTCAAGTCAGGTGCCAGCACCGCTCAGTTGAGGTGCAGCTCCACCCGTCGGTTGCGCGCGCGGCCCTCCTCGCTTTCGTTATCGGTGACCGGCTGGCTTTCTCCGCGGCCCTGGCTGGTGACCTTGCCCGGCTCCAGGCCCTGACCGATCAGGTACTCGGCAACGCTGCTGGCACGGCGCTCGGAAAGCGCCTGGTTGTAGCTATCGGAACCCACGTTGTCGGTGTGCCCGATCACACTCACCCTGGCTATCGTCGGCGCGTCGAGTTTTGCCACCAGGCCTTGCAGGCGTTGCTGCGCCGCCGGGGTCAGGTCGGCGGAATCGAAGGCAAACATCACCGCACCATTGTCATCGAGGATGATCACCTCTGGCGAGGGCTCAGGTGCAGTGGCAGGCGCCGCTGACGGGTACTCCTTCAGCGGGCACCCCATGTGGTCGACTGCAGTGTTGGCGGGGGTATCGGGGCAATGATCGCGGCGGTCGAAAATACCGTCGCCATCTTCGTCACCATCCTGGGCGTAACAGATCAGCCCACCGGCGATCGCGCCCAGGGCACCGCCACCTGCGGCCCAGGTAGAACTTTCAATAGCGCCCAGGCCGCCACCGACCAGGCCACCCAGCAGGCTGCAGATGGGCCAGGTCCTTTGGTTAAGCGGCGCACTACCATCGCTGTGGGTTGCACAACCCGCGAGCAGGCTGGCAGCCACCAACAGCGGCAATGCCGCCTTCGACATCACACTCATGCTGAATGCTCCTGTGTCATCGGCCACGAACGGCTGACCGGCATGAAGACGCGCCCGCGCCACTGCTCAAGGCACGGGCGCATACCGTCTACCGCTGGATCTTGATTTCGGTACGGCGGTTCATGGCACGCCCGTCGGCCGTGGCATTGTCCGCCACCGGCTGGGTTTCACCGGCACCTACCACCGAAACGAAGCTGCTGCGCGGTACGCCGCTCTCGATCAGGTAATCGGTTACCGAGTGGGCGCGGCGCTCGGACAGTTTCTGGTTGTAGCTGTCGGAGCCAACGCTGTCGGTATGGCCGCTGACGCTCAGGCGAGCGGATGGCGCTTCCTGCTTCAGACGCGTGGAAATGGTATTGAGGCGCTCTTTGTCACTGGCGGTCAGGCGCGCGGAATCAAACTCGAAGTGCACATCGCGGATGACGATGACTTCCTCCTTCTGCACCACCACTTCTTCCACCACCGCTACCGGCTCAGGCGGGCAGCCGTTGGCATCGACCTGCACACCACGCGGGGTGCCCGGGCACTTGTCACGGCTATCCGGCACGCCGTCGCCATCCTCGTCGCCATCGCCATGGGCCCAGCAATAGCCCGCCGCCAGGCCACCGCCCAGCAACGCACCCCAGCCAGCCCAGCTGGAACTTTCAATAGCGCCCAAAGCGGCGCCGCCTACACCCCCGACGGCGGCACATTTCGGCCAGTCGGTTTTTTGCAAACCTGCACAACCAGTCAACACACTGGTGAGCAGTACCAGGGGTAACGCTGTGCGTACTATGCTCATTTCATTGCTTCTCCTAGGGGGAATCGGCATAAGGCCGATCTCTGGGAGTAAAGACCGCGCTTTCCAACCCTGCCAGCAATAAGCCACGACGTGGTCACATGCCTCTTTGCCCACACGCCGCGGCCCGCTAGTCTTGGACGACTTGAACGAGGATTGGCAATGACCGACGGTTTTTCCCAACGCACGCCGCAGCAAGCCCTGGCGGCCCTGCTCGAACGCTTCACCCCGCAACGCCTGCTACTGGTCGGCACGCGCTTCCCGGCGCTGGACGCCTTCGCCCAGGCGCACCCCCAGGTGACGATCGCCACGGCTGCCCCGGGCCCGCTGCCGGCCGGACTGGCGGCCCAACGCTTTGATCTGGCGGTGCTGGTGGACTGCCTGGAACACCTGCCCAAGCGCACCGGCCTGGAACTGCTCGGCGGCATTCGCAACCTCAATGCCAGCCGGGTAGCGGTGCTGGCCGACCTGGCCGCCTGCGGCTGGCAAGACACCGACTTCTTTGCCTTGGCGCTGTCGGCCAGCGAGAAATTCTGCCGTGACCAGCAGGTATTGAGCCTGTTCACCTATGATCTACATGACTACAAGCAGGTCCCGGACTGGCTCAACGCCAGGTTCTGGGCCAACCCGGAAATGTTTGGCAAGTACTGGTGGTAAACCCATGAATATCAAGGGCTTACCTCACCATGAACGCTATCGAAGCTATGCCAGAGCAGGGCCAACTGTCACCAGCCTGTCACCAGCCTTGTCACCAACGACCATCTCAGGCCCTTTCGGTCTGGCACTACAGACGGTCAGGAATCTATTACCTGAGGGTTCGCCCTCGGGGATGCTCAACCCGTAGTCTCGCCATCTCTCTCCGTTCCACCGATAGGCCAACCGCTATGCAGTTCTCAAAGGACATCCTCAAGACACTGGCTGTCTTCCACCTCGACCGCCCTGAGGCTTCGTGGGAGGACCTCAAGGAGCGCCTCAAGGAGATCGCTGAGGACGCCCTACAGGGCCATAGCGAGGACTCACGGGGCCTATACATGGAAATCTATGACCAGATGAGCAACCACCTCGCTGAGGCTGCCTCGCTTGGTCGGTTCACTGGGAACCAGCAGCGAGCTATCGGCACAGGCCAGAGGGTACTCAGGGCCGCTCAGGAGCGTCTTGAGGGTCGCCCTCAGGAACTCACGGAGATCATTGGGGAGCTGTCTTGTAGCACGTTTGTAGCCCCTTCCCTGTCCCTATCTGTAAATGCGTCCTCGACAGACCCGATTACCTTCGAGGGCCTCTCTGAGCTGTTCATCAAGGAACGCCAAGGCAACGTAGAAGGTTCGACCCTGAAGGCCATTCAATCGAACTGTAAGACGCTCTCGGGGCTTCTCGGGGACCTCGACATCAAGACCCACACAAGGGCTGACATGGTGGCGCTCAAAGAGCGTGTGATGGATGGCCGCAAGGTCCTGACAGTCAACAAGCTATTGACCCAGCTATCTACTGTCATGGATTGGGCTGTTAACAACGGCTTTCTTGAGCGCTCCTATGACAAGGGTCTGAAGATCGAGAAAGGGGCTGACAGTGAGCGTAGGCCCTTCTCTCGTGATGAGGTGGCAACCATCATGGACTATGCCAACGCCCTGCCTGCAACTGACTGGAAGCGCTGGGCGCTGTCTCTGGGAGTCCTCACAGGTGCCCGTATTGGTGAGCTGTACCAACTGACTCAGGACGACATAAAGCAAGTGGACGGGATCACCGTCATCGACATCAACAAGGACGAGAAGGGAAAGACCCTGAAGAATGACTTCTCCATCCGGCAAGTCCCTCTGGTCGATGGGGCCTATGGGTTCTCCCTCAAGACCTTCCTTGAGTGGGTGGCATCGGAACCCGGCAAGCTGTTCAAGGCGAAGGCTCACTACTTCAACAAGCCGCTCAATGAGGCCCTACGTGAGCCACTGGGATTGAAGGCAGGCAGTGACCAGTCGTTCCACTCGCTGAGGCATTCCCTGTCGGGTCTGCTGAAGGCCGCTGCGACCCCTGAGGTCATCGCTCAGAGCATCACCGGGCACAGCTCAGGGAACATTACTTATGACCTCTATGCGGGGTCTCAGAGGGTTCCTGTGGGGACACTCCATGAGGCTCTGGTGAAGGCGTTCGCTCGAACTGTCCAATTCTCGAATGGTAATTAACAAGGAGTAGGATCATATGGAAAAAGCTAAAGCCAACAATGAAATCAAGTGGCTTCTTTTAGATCAGATGACGGACTTGACTGCCGCAGTTTGTATGGGCCAAGATTTTTTGAAAGCTTACAGCGATGGCAAGCTGACACTGATTCAGATCATGACGCGACTGAGAGTGTGTAACCACAGCCTAATCCTTTCACTTTACAAGGTTTGGGAGATTAGGGACAACTATAACCAGCACCTCTACTCACTTGATAAAACCTTCGTCAACCCTTTATTCCAGTACGCCAAAGAAATTGAAAAACGTAACATCAAAAAATTTCGAAGCAGATACGCCGCTCACATTTGGGACTTAAAGGACAAGCCAATCTCGCTTATCGAAGCTCAAGCACTACTGGACACAATCACCGGAGAGAACAACTCCAAGGTGCAAGAGTTCTATGATTGGATTTGGCTCGACGGAGAGCCGTGTGTAGTGAAAGCGCTTCATGACCTGATTGACTACCTAAGAACTTTGCCGGGTGGAGACTTCGCAAGGTTCTGATGAACTCGACCTTGATCGCCCTCGGAAAGCGGTGTCGTTAAAAACCCTCACTATGGCTGCACGTTCGCAGCGGCCATATGAGGACCACTATCATGACCCTGCTCACACAACCCGGACCATTACACCGTCACGTCGATCACGAAACCGGCACCATCCTTCACACTGACCCAATCTCTGGCGAGGTTATTCGCCGCGAGGATATGGTTCGACCCGCAAACCTCGAAGCCCTGTATCAGGCATGGGCGGCTGAGCGCCGTGCCGATGAGTCCCTCTCTGAGGACCAC
The DNA here is from genome assembly GCF_037993085.1 of Pseudomonas sp. YNh. Taxonomy (NCBI): domain Bacteria; kingdom Pseudomonadati; phylum Pseudomonadota; class Gammaproteobacteria; order Pseudomonadales; family Pseudomonadaceae; genus Pseudomonas; species Pseudomonas sp. YNh. The sequence continues at coordinate 44,431 of NZ_JBBMRJ010000030.1, forward strand.
CAGAAAGCCGCCAAGGGCCTTACCAGCGAGACCCAAGGGCAACCCCACCAGCCCCCAAGCGATGAGCCTAAGCGAGGCCGTGGACGCCCAAAGGCCACCTTCGCTAACCCTGTCGCAGCCTACATGTACCTCCTTGCGATTCCCGATCCGCTGCCATGGGTAGACGACATCGTTACTGGGTCGATCATCACCAGTGCAGGAGTCACCAACGGGAAGATCAACGTCAAGGCCCGAGCGGTCATCGGTGCGTTGTTCCTTTCGCAGATCACGGCGGACGCCTGCAAGACCAATGAGTATTCCTTGAGAACCGCCCAGCGAATCGCCAAGGCTGCCCGACACGCTGCCCATGGGATCGCTTCGTATGTGGAGAGGCACCCTGGCATCAAGGCTGAGATTGTGGCTGAGGTAGGCGCAGAGGCTCTATTTCGGGGTTTGGCGACTTAACGCCGGATAATATAAAGATCATCTCCGAGGCCATCGCTTCGCCTGATTGACCAACTAATCGACCAGCCCAGAGGGAGAGGGGTAATTGTTATTACACCCTCATCTCTTATTCATCTCAAAGGGCATCTTTAAGAACACCTCAAAGGAGACCTCACACCATGACCATCATTGTCTGCCCAGCTAACTCACGCCTCACCGATCAGGACGTGTCTATCTTGTCCACTGTATTCCCTCGACCTGCTCGAACCCAGCTCATTGAGCTACGCCGAACTCTCAGTGACCACCGTTTCAACTTCAGGACCTACAAGGATGGACAGGTCACCTTTGACATGGATGGTCTGGCCCAACGGGTCCTCGCTAAGTGTCCCCAAAAGACCCTCGACCGTTTGAACCAGCTACTTGAACAAGGGTTGTGTCTGCAAGCCATCGCCACGACTCACTTGAGGATTCCATTGAGTGGCTCTGAAGGAATCTCACTCACAACTTAAAGGCGCCCGTCAAGACTGTCGTTAAAAACCCTCACTATGGGCAAGACAGGAAGACCAACAACAAAATAATTTCCTCGACCCTGCACAACAGCCGTCGCCACGGTTGATCCCTTCGATGCCCTTCAGGCCTGCCATGTCCTGAATCAGCGTCATCAACACCAATACCACTTGAAACCCAGAACCTTTTGATCGTCCTTGAAGATGCCCGCGAAGGCTTTCTCCTTGGCCGTCTGGTCGTGCGCGTCTATGGCGCAAGGACGAATCAAAGGGTCCCCAATAGGAGAACCCAAACCATGAAAATCATTATCACGAAAGTCCTGAAGAACGAAGTCACCGTGTCGGGCCAGACCCTGAACCGTGAGTACGTAGAGAACATCATGCTGCCCATGCTGGTCGCCCAATGCGGGACCGTTAAGGGCCAGCAATTCGAGATCGTTAAAGCGTTCGATGAGGCCGGTCTGTCGCTCCAAGCGATTCCTGTAGTTGCCCGAGAGTACCGCCAAGACCAATACCAGAAGGCTCAGGAGCGTGCTCGCTTGCAGGCTGAGGCCAATGCCCATGCCGAGCGGTGCCGTGAATGGTCGCCTCGTGAGATCGCCCAAGCGAAGGCCGATAAGGAAGCCCGAGACGCTGCCATTCGTGAGCATGGTGCCCGTGTCCGTGCTGCCTCTCGTGCCAATAGCGGTGGCTGGTAACAGCACCTCGACACACAACCACTTCATTCATCTATTCAGGAGACAACAATCATGACTAAACCATTCGAGTACACCAAGCCTTCGACCTATTCCACTGCCATTGTCGATGGAAACACCGGGTCAATCCGATTCAACACTGCCGATGTCCGTCCAGAGACCCAAGCGGCCACCGATGTGTCCGTCTATGTGGAGGCCCTCGTGGAGGCCGCTGAGGACTATTTGAACGGCGATGAGTGGCGAGAGGCTGCCATGGAGGCGACTCCTTGTGAGTTCCGTCCGGCTGGCTCTGAGGCCACTGGGCAACAAATCATCACCATGGCCGACCGCTCTGTCACCTTCGACCCTCGCAAGAACTGGGATAACCAGACCATCGACAAGGGTGAAGTGCTGGCCGGTTCTGTGATCTTCACCGAGGCCACCGACACGGCATTGGTCATCAGCCACCGTGCCACCATCCTCGACCACAACCTGATGGCAGGCTTCACCGTCCAGTCTATGGAGCAAACCGCTGACAAGATGCTCCGTGACATTGAGCACAGCGCAGCCGGTAAGGTCGCTGCCATCTTGGCAACCGCCCCAAGCACCGAGAGTGTCTCTGAGGTCAAGCCAACGGGCAAACCTGCCGAGATCGCTGAGGACCTCATCGACATCCTCACGACCCACGTTAACCAGACTGTAGGGACCTCGCTAAGCGACTTCGTGATCCTGCTCCCAGTGTCTCTGGTGGCTGTCCTTGAGCGTGCTGCTCAACGTGCTGGTCAGGACTCTATCGAAGACCTCATTGGCGCAGGCGTACAGCCGTACACCGGGACCGACCATGGCATCTTCATGTTGCCCAAGCTGTTCACCTCACTGAGCTACCGTGAGCGCCGGGACGGCAACATCTGGCGCATCGAAGCGACCCGCAATCCGAACGCCCAAGGCTGGGACCTTGAGATCATGGCTGAGGTGGACATCATCGCCAATGGCATGGTCAAGGTGAAACTGACTACCGATGGTCTTCAGACTGTCCAAGTGCCGTTTCCGCTGGTCACTCGCATTGCCCTGAGCTGATCTAAAAGCGCCCCGTAAGGCCGGACCTAAAGAGGGACCGGCAGGGGCACTAAGAGATGCAGAAATTGAATCTCTCCACCTCCCCAAATCTTGGGGCGTCACCTTTGTGCATCCAGAGAATGGACACGCAAACCACCATCGCCCGTCGCTGGGCATCACTCAGTACAGTCTTTCTGTTTGCTCTCTTTGCCACTGATCAGAACCCTTGTCGGGGTCTGTACGCTGGTCCTTGGGAGCGAACTCAGAGAGCAAACAAAAGGAAATCGACACCGTGAATATCGATATCAAACACAAGCACTCCGGCCACGTCATCATCATCGAAGGTCAAGCCTTCAAGGCAAACGACCGGGGCCAATGGGACCTGACAGAGATCTGGCAAACATTGAAGCTGCCCAAGGGTAAACAGCCGGGACAGTGGCGAAACGCTGACGCCAAAGACCTAAGAGAGTCAGATGATTTGTGCATGCAGAAAATGCATTCGCAAACTGGCAAGCAACGGGAGGCAACCTTCGGGACCAAGTTGGCGACCATTGAGTATGCCGCTTGGGTCTCCCGAGAGTTCAAACGTGTCGTCTTCCACGCCTTCGAGGCGATCCTTGAGAGACCAGAGGTCGCCCTAATCGTTGCCGATATCATGACTGATATTGGACATGCCCATAGTGCTGACATCCTTGAGCGCCACACCTTTAAGGATCGCTGTAACTGGAGCATCAAGGCTCCCCACAAGAATACTCAAAGGGGTCTCCGTGCTGCCGTAGCGAAAGGCCATTTGACGCTACAGCGCGCTCGCGAGCTTGGACTTAAAGCCACTCTCTAAGCAGAGGAAATAATACTATCGTTACCCTAAGCTCGGGCTATGCTCAATGACTAACTTGTCCTCACAAAGGCCCTACTATGAGTGTCACGCTGTGTTACACCTACAAGGGCAAGCGGGTAGTTACGAAGGTTCCGGTAGAGTCTCTGACTCCACATGCGGCGCTATGCTTTGCGTTGCTTCAATCAGGTGCTTCTAACGACCAATCTCAAAGGAGTTGGCCGCATACCTATGAGCGCCTCCTTGAGGTGGCCCTGCAACACGAACTCACAGACGTTCGCTTTCACAAGTCACTCTAACCCTTCAAGGAGAACCCCATGGACCAACTTCAGGCCCTCTACTGGGTCTGTCTGGCCGTTCAACTGGGGTTCTGGTTGTGGTCTCGCAGGCCACCATAAGGCTCTTTGAGAATCTGACAGAAAAATCTGAAAGGTCACCATTACAAGACTTCCCGCGCAGGCTCCCCCGTAGGCCCTCGCATGGGTGCCCGTGGGCGCGTTAAGGACCCCGGTTAACTCACCCTTGCGGTCTTGCTGTCTGTCACCAACACTGTCACCAGCTTTGTCACCAAAATCCTTGAGGTCCTCTATGAAGCCCGCTACGCTTGGCCTGCCGCCATACCCCACTCAGTTCTGGGCCAACCCTGAAAACTTCGGCAAGTACTGGTGGTGATGATGAGTGTCTCGGTCTGCCCTTGCGGCAGTGGCAACCTGCTCGACGCTTGCTGCGGGCATTACCATGCAGGCACCCCGGCACCGGATGCCCAGGCGCTGATGCGCTCACGCTACAGCGCTTACGTGCTGGGCCTGGTCGACTACCTGGTGGCCACCACCCTACCGGCCCAGCAAGCCGAACTGGACCAGGCCGCCATGGCGGCCTGGAGCGCCCAGAGCACCTGGCTGGGCCTGGAGGTGGAAGACGCCGAAGTACTGGGCGGCCAGCCGGAGCACGGGTTTGTCACCTTCACCGCGCGCTGGCACGACCAGGATGGCGATCACCAGCACCGTGAACGTTCGGCGTTCGTCCAGCATGCCGGGCGCTGGTATTTCATCGACCCTACGGTTGGGCTGAAGGCCGGGCGCAACGACCCCTGCCCTTGCGCCAGCGGGCAGAAATTCAAGAAATGCTGCGCCAGTTACGTGGGTAGCTGAGCATGATGGCCCGCGCCCGCCTGCTGCTGCCCTGCACACTGATCGCATGCCTGGCCTTGCTGGCGGGCTGTGCCAGTTGGGGGGGTGACGACTGGCGCGAACCCGAAGTGCACCTGGTCGAGGTCGAAACGGTCAAGGCCAGGTTGCTGGAGCAGGAGTTCGTGCTGCACCTACGGGTCGACAACCCCAATGACAGCCGCCTGTTCATCCGCAACCTGTCGTATGCAATACGCCTCAACGACCTGCTGCTGGTGCAGGACGAAGCCAGTGTCTGGCGCAGCGTGGGCGGGCACGCCCGGCGCACCTTCAAGATCACCGCGCGCACCAACCTGTGGCAGCACCTCAAGCCACTGGCCAAGCTGCTCAAAAGCAGGCAGCCGCTGCATTACACCTTGCAGGGCGAACTGGCGACCGGGTTGGTCATCCATCGGGACCTGCACTTATCGCGCAGTGGTGAGATAATCCCCGGCGATCACATCCCGGAGTAACCCTGCAATGTCCCAACAACCCCACGTTCATGGCCCTGACTGCAACCACGACCATGATCATGACCACCACCACGATCATGGCCATGTACACGGCCCGCACTGCAACCACGGCCACCAGGAGCCGGTACGCAACGCCCTGAAGGACGTTGGCCGTAACGACCCTTGCCCGTGCGGTAGCGAGAAAAAGTTCAAGAAGTGCCACGGCGCCTGATCGACTGGCTCGATTAAAAACCTGCTACGCGGCCTTTCGCCGGGTCGCCCCCAGCAAGTCCTGGTACCAGAGCCCCGCGTCATAGGCGATGGTGACCAGGGTGGTCGCGGCATACCGCGGGTGCTGTGCCATGCGCTGGGCAACAGCGAGGCAGGCTGCGGCGGTATTCCCCACGAAAATGCCACTTTGCATGTAGAACCAGCGCTGTGCGGCCAGCATTTCGGCGTGCTGCACCTGAGCCCGTTCGTCCACCAGCGACCAGTCCATGAAGGGTGGGCAAACACCCACCGCCATGCCTTCAAAGCGATGGTCCGTGAACACGCCCGCCCTTGAATCACAACCGCTGGGGTCGACCAACACCGTCGAAACGTCAAAACCGTGGTCCTTCAGCCCCAGGGTAATGCCTGTGAAACTTGCGCCAGTGCCGGCGCAGCCGACAAACAGGATTTCCCGCCCGGCCCCGATGTTGGTCAATTGCACGGCAAGCTCACTGGCCGTCTGGTAACGATGGGCTTCAATGCCCACCGGGTTGTTGAATTGATCGGTGTAGAAATAGGACTTGCCCAGTGCGGCCTGGTTCTCCAGGTGATGCATCACGACATCCTTGGGTGTGGCGCCGGCCACCAGCATCTCTTTGCCGATCAGCCTGGCACCAAAACACTCCAGCAAATCCCGTTTGGTCTGGCTGAAGCCAAGCCCTACCGCTAGTTCCACGGCCACCTGATACTTGTGACAGGCCGCCAGCAAGCCGAAACCGAAACTGCCGCCGGTTTTTTCAATGACCGTGGTCACACCCGGGATGATGTCGCCGTTGCGCAGGGCATGCTCGACAATGTGCCGGGCTGCCCGGTATTTGTGGCTGCCGCCTGGATTGTTCATTTCCAGTTTGGTGTAGATGCGTTCGCTGACGCTGATGAGCTCGCTCATTTGCGGCTACCTTCCATTGACGTGTGCAGGCAGGCCTTGTTCTGCAGCAGGCCGGCAGTGGCGAAGAGCAAACCGATGCAAAGGGCCATGCAAATGGCATTGGTGCCATCCCAGCCAACCGTACTCAGCAACAGCGAAGGGCTGAACGCACCGACGGTTGCCAGAATGGCAATGGCGAGGTCGTTCTTGCCCTGCATCTGCATCGCTGCCGGGCTGTTTTGCAGCGACTGGGCCAGCAATGCGCCGCCGCCCACATACGTGAGGTTCCAGCCCAGCCCGAGGGCAATCAGCGCCAGGGTCATCATGGCGTAGCTGTGCGACCAAATATTCAGCGCCGAGCAACCGATCAACAGTGCCAGCCCGGCACAGATGGTGGTCTTGATGCCCAGCTTCTGAATGATTGCGCCGGTAAAGAATGACGGTGCAAACATGGCAACCACATGCCACTGGATGGCCAGGCGGACATCAGAGAAGTCCTCATGCATGTGTTTCATGTGCATCGATGCCTGAATCATGAGCAGGTTCATGATCCCGTAGCTCAGCGCCGCAACCGCCATGGCAACTTTCACCGACGGGCTGAACGGTTCGCGGGGAGTGGCCGATTTTTCCGCGTGCTGACTGGCTTTGACGATACCGGCATCGTCGGGCAGGCAAACGGCAATCAACAGCGACATCAACGCAAGGCCAACGAACGAGGCATAACACAGCGAAAATAGCGGGTACCCACCCACGTCCCTCAGCCACTCGGTCAGAGTCGGCCCCACCACGGCTGCAATCACGCCCCCCGCCACCACCAGTGAAAGGGCCTTGGGCTTGAGGCTCTGGGCCAGGTTGTCAGTGGCCGCGAAGCGGTTGAAGTTGGCGAAGGCGATATAAACGCCCAACGCTGAATGGCTCAGTACCAGCAGCTGGAAGTGCTGGTATTCCACGGCCAGATAACCGCTGACACCAGAAGCCGCCAAGGGGATCGACCCCAGCATGAAGGCTTTCTTGCGACCGATACGGCTCATCAACCTGGAGACTGGGTACGTTGCCAGCATCAGGCAGAGAAACTGGAACCCGTAGGGCACGGTGGACCACGCAGCAGCCGGCGCCAATGCGGCCCCGACGATGGCGGCCATGGTCACGGACATGACAGCGGTCGTCAGGTTGATCGACTGTGCGGTGAAGTACAGGTAGGTACGCCGCGGGAGTGTGCTGTTCATAGCCCAGGCTCGTGATAGGTGGAAACATCGATTTCGGCATCCGGGAACACGCAGATCAGCCGCTCTTTGCCTTTGCCCAGGCGTTTGCGGCGCACGGACACGCGCCCGATCCGCCGAGGCGACTCAAGGTGTGTGCCACCACACGGGATTTCGATGCCGTTGTAGGTCCACAGGCGCGCGTCTTCCAGGCCCTGCACCGCGTAGTGTTCGATGGGCGCATCGCAGGCGATCAGCTCATTTGCACGCCGTTCTATCTCCACCACGTCTTCGGCAGTGAATGCGTCTTCGACCAGAAAGTCGAAACGCGCCGAGTCTTCCTTGATATGGCAGCCGATGGTCCACTGTTTCAGTTCTTCACGCAGGCTGATGGCGGCGGCATACAGGAAGTGACTGGCACTGTGAGACAGCGTCAACCGTTCGCGTCGCTCAATATCTATAGTGACGCGGGCCGGCATGCCAACGGTGACTTCATCCAGCAGGTGCAAGTCATCAGGGTGCAGGCTGTGAATAATGATGCCGCCCAGTTTTCCGCCTTTGAAACCTTCCAGGCGAATAGGGCTACCGTAGAGTTTTTTAACCCAGACAAAGCGCACAGTGCCTATCGGTAGTTCAATCGTGCCGACGTCAGCTTCCTGGCCGCCACCTTCGGGATAGGCCACGGTACTCTGCAATTCGATACCGTCACTGTGTACCCGCGTTACTTGAGTATTCGCACCCGCCAGGTATTGGTCCTTGTAATAAAGTTTCTCGGTATTGCGCAACACTTCATAATTCAGGGAATTCATGGTTCCAATACCACCTGCAGTGATGTTTTTACCTGCACACGGGCAGCGGCAGGGACGTCTTTGGTAATGATGCAGCCCGGCCCGATGAAGGCGCCGTCGCCGACGTGGATAGCACCCAGCACACTGGCGAACGCGCCGATCTGTACCCGGTTGCCCAAGGTCGGGTGCCTGGGGCTCGAAGGGTTGTCACTGATACCGCGTGCGCCCAGGGTGACGCCGCCCAGCACGTAGCAATCGTCACCAATGGTCGATGTTTCACCAATGACGGTGCCCATGCCGTGATCGATGATGAAGCGCGCACCGATACGGCTGCGGAAATGAATCTCCGCCCCCGAGAGCATTTTTCCGCGCCTGGAGATCATGGCGGCCAGGCACTGGCCGCCAGCACCGTAGGTAGAAGCCGTATTGCAGTAGACCCAGTGGGCAAGCCGATAGTGCAAAACCGCAGAATAAGAGGTGTAAGTTCTTGCAATAAATACCAGGTCGCGGCCAGCCGCTGGATCTTTTTGGGCAAAGGCCTGCAAGTCGGCATGGGCCTGTTCGGAAACACTTTCAATAATCAGTGTTTCTTTCAGCGCTTCGAACTCGTCGATTGAACAGCATTCCAATAACGCCGAGGTCACAAGATTCTTGACTACTTTGAATGACGCCAGTTCGTCAGGCAAAGGGAGCCTGGCAATGACGGCAGATTGCATGTCCATAGTATGCATGGGCTTGATATCCAGTTGTCTGGTCTGCACAGACGCTAAAAGTGCCGCCTTTGCTGGCAGCCGAAAGTTCCGACAAGGGGATAGTGGCAGGTACTGGCCATTTGCAAACGAACAGTCGACAAGCATTTCCGTTAACTGTTAGGCTTTTTTTTCTAACGGTTTCGGACCTGCCATGAACCCCTCCAGCCTTCATCACCTGTTGAAACAGCGCCTGGATGCAGGCGAGTGGTCGCCAGGGCAACGCATGCCCTCCATTCGCAAACTCACGGCCGCTGTCGATTTCAGTTACCACGACGTGGTATCGGCGTATGCCCAGCTGGTCAGCGAAGGTGTGTTGACGGCCTCGCCCGGCCGCGGCTACTTCGTCGCCAACCGCAGCCGGCAGACGAGCGTGATCCACGAGCCCGAGTGCATGGCCGGCGATCCGCTGTTCCGGCTGCTGCAGGGCGGGCAGCACTACACCAAACTGGGCAGCGGCTGGCTGCCGCCGGCGTGGCGCGACACCGAGCTGCTGGCCAAGGCGATTCGTCGCACCGCGCGGCTGGAGCAAAGCTCGCTGGCAGAGTACGGCGACATCCAGGGTTACCTGCCCATGCGCAAACAGCTGTGCGTGCACATGAAACGGCTGACCCGTGTCGAAGCCCGCCCCAACCAGTTGCTGACCACCCTGGGCGCCACGCAAGGCCTGGACCTGGTTGCCCGGTTGCTGATCAAGCCAGGCGACCACGTGTTCGTCGACGAGCCGGGCAACGGCAACCTGATCAAGCTGATCCAGCTGGCGGGTGGGCACGTCGTCGGTATCCGGCGGACCCAGGACGGGCCGGATGTGGAGGAAATGCGGCGCTACCTGGCCATCCACAAGGTCAGAGCGTTCTTCTGCAACAGCACCTTCCACAACCCGACCGGCAGCAACATCAGCCCGCACAACGCCTTCAGCGTGCTACGCCTGGCGGTGGAGCACGAGTTCTACGTGGTCGAGGATGATGTGTATGGCGACTTCAGCCCTGCCGTGCGCCAGACCTTCGCCGAGCTGGACAACCTTGACCGGGTCATCTACATCGGCAGTTTTTCCAAATGCCTGTCCGCCTCGTTGCGCGTGGGCTTCATCGCCTGCTCGCAAGACCTGATAGAACCGCTGACCCGCCTGAAACTGCTGACCTGCGTGGCCGTGCCTGCGTTTTGCGAGCGCTTCGTCAACACCATATTGTCGGACGGCACCTATGCCCGGCACATGAAGGATGTACAGCAGCGCCTGATCCGGCAGCAAGTCCAGACCCAACGATTGTTGCTCGAGCGCGGCTGGCAGTTCGAGATCGCGCCGCAAGGGGGCATGTTCCTCTGGGTCTACCACCCGGACCTGCCCGACCTGCAACCTCTGGTGCGCAAACTGGAGCAGCACAAGATTCTGCTGATGCCTGGCTCTGCATTCGCGGTCACCCGTGACTACCGACGCTATGCGCGTATCAATTGCACGCATTTTTCCGACACGCTGGCAGACCACTTCAACGTTTGAGCCCGCGCAGGCAAATAAACCGACACAGGACCTTGCACGGCGCCTGCGCGCTTACTACCTTAGCGCCTTTCGAAACCCGCCTCGCCTTGCAGGAGCCCTTGTCATGGCCGCCCCCGCCTTTCCTCCCTTCCGCCTGCGGTTTGCAACCGCCGCCACGCTGCTCGGCATGCTCGGGCTGGCCGGCTGCCAGACGGGCGGCCACCAGGACAGCGTGCCACCGACCAGCGGCGTGCAGCCGCTCAAAGGCCTGGCGCAGAACGTCTCGATCCGCCGCAACGCCATGGGCGCGCCATTGATCGAAAGCAGCAGCTTCCATGATGCGCTGTTCAGCCTGGGCTACGTGCACGCGGGCGACCGTATCGAACAGATGGTCGCCATGCGCCTGCTCGCCCAAGGCCGCCTGGCCGAACTGGCCGGCAGCGACGCGCTGGACATCGACCGCCTGATGCGCGCTGCCAACCTCAAGCAGAGCGCCGCCCAGCAATACGCCGACGCATCGCCACGGCTCAAGCGCTTCTTCGAAGTATATGCGCGCGGGGTCAACGCCTACCTGTTCCGCTACCGCGACAAGCTGCCGGCCGACCTTGCCAACAGCGGCTATCGCCCCGAGTACTGGAAGCCCGAAGACTCGGCGCTGATCTTCTGCCTGTACGCGTTCAGCCAGTCGGTGAACCTGCAGGAAGAACTGAGCGCCCTGACCCTGGCGCAGAAAGCCGGCAGCGACAAGCTGGCCTGGTTGCTGCCCGGAGCACCGGATGAGCCGTTGGCCGAAACGGAAGTGGACAAACTCAAGGGCCTGAACCTGGCCAGCCAGTTGCCGGGCCTGCCAGCGCTGGCGGCCGCCAGCCAGAAACTGGCCGACCTTGACCTGCTCGGCAGCCCGGGCTCTGCCAACCTGGCGCTGGGCCCGCAGCGCAGCCGCAGTGGCAAGAGCCTGCTGGCCAGCGACAGCCGCGCCGCCTGGGCCCTGAGCCCGGTGCAAATCCACACGGGCAAGTACCAGGTTGCCGGCCTGTCGTTGCCCGGCCTGCCGATCGTGCTGGCTGGCTACAACGGCAAGCTGGCCTGGAGCAGCAGCGCCGTGATGGCCGACAACCAGGACCTGTACCTGGAGCAACTGCGTCGGCAGGGCAGCCAGCTGACCTACCTCGCCGATGGCAAATGGCTGCCGGCCCGCGCCCGTAGCGAAACCTTCTTCGTCCGCGGCCAGCGCCCGCTGCGCGAGGTGATGTACGACACCCGCCACGGGACCCTGCTGGCCCAACCTGATAACGCCAGCCTGGGCCTGGCGCTGAACCTGCCACAGTTCAAGGGCGACCGCAGCCTGGATGCACTGTTTGACCTGACCCGTGCCAAGAACGTCGAGCGCGCCTTCGACAGCACCCGTGAAGTGACCGCCGCCGCCCTCAACTTCGTCTTCGCCGAGCCCGACCATATCGGCTGGCAGGTCAGCGGCCGTTACCCCAACCGCCGCGAAGGCCAGGGCCTGCTGCCCTCGCCGGGCTGGGACGGGCGCTATGACTGGGACGGCTATGCCGACCCAATGCTGCACCCCTACGACCAGGACCCACCCGCCGGCTGGATCGGCCACGCCAACCAGCGCAGCCTGCCACGTGGTTATGGGATGCAGTTGTCCAGCACCTGGTACTACCCGGAACGCGCTGAACGCCTGGCCCAGCTGGCCGGCAATGGCCGCCACGACAGCCGCAGCCTGATGGCCCTGCAGAACGACCAGGTGACCCTGCTGGCCGCCAAGCTCAAGCAGATGTTCGATGCCCCTGGCATGGCCCAGCCACTGAAACAGGCGATCGATACCCTGCCCGCCGCACAGCGCGACAAGGCCAAAGACGCGCTGGCCCGGCTGAAAGCTTTCGACGGCCGTCTGAGCCCGGTGTCGGCTGACGCAGCGCTGTACGAGCTGTTTCTCCAGGAAGTTGCACGGCAAACGTTCCTCGACGACCTCGGCCCGGAGTCCGGCCCGGCGTGGCAGGCGTTCGTCAGCAATGCCCGGTTGTCGTTCTCGGCGCAGGCCGATCACCTGCTGGGGCGCGACGACAGCCCGTTCTGGGATGACCGCAGCACCCCGCAGAAAGAAGACAAACCCACCATCCTCGCCCGCAGCCTGGCTGGCGCGGTGGATGCCGGCAACGCACAACTGGGTGCCGACCGCCGCGCCTGGCAGTGGGGCAAGCTGCACCAGTACCGCTGGCCGGCACCGGCCTACCATGGCCTGGGCGATGCCACCAGCCGTTCGCCGCTGGCCGCTGGCGGCGATTTCACGACCCTGGCCCTCACGCCGTACGCCTGGGGCAGCGACTTCGACACCCGTCTGCCCGCCTCGGCGCGGATGATCGTCGACTTCGGCCAGGCCGAACCTTTGCAGGTGCTGACCAGCAGCGGCCAGTCCGGCAACCCTGCCAGCGCGCACTACAGCGACGGGCTGGATGCCTGGTTCAAAGGGCGCTTCATGAGCCTGCCGCTACAGCCGCAGAACTTCGCCAGGGCGTATGGCAACCCGCGGCTTACGTTGGTGCCCGGCAAATAAACGGCATTGCCTGCTTTGGGGCTGCTTGGCAGCCCCAACCATTTCCTGTCGAACTTCCCTTCACCCGCGTGGCTCCTAACTGGTAACTCCAAACCGGCGCCCATGCCATGGACCTCGTCATCGCCCGCCCTGAAGGCCTGTACTGCCCGCCCGGTGATTTCTACATAGACCCTTGGCGGCCCGTGGACCGCGCCGTGATCACGCATGGCCACGGTGACCATGCACGCACCGGCAATGGCCATTATCTGACCGCCAGCCCCGGCGCCGGTATCCTGCGCAGCCGCCTGGGCCAGGGTATCAATTTGCAGACCCTGCCCTATGGCGAGCGCCTGATACACCATGGTGTGACCCTGAGCCTGCACCCGGCCGGGCATGTGCTGGGCTCGGCGCAGGTGCGCCTGGAGCATCAGGGCCAAGTCTGGGTCGCCTCTGGGGACTACAAGGTAGAGCCCGATGGCACCTGCACCCCCTTCGAACCGGTGCCGTGCCACACCTTCATCACCGAATCGACCTTCGGCCTGCCTATCTACCGCTGGCCAAGCCAGGGTGAGATCTTCGCCGGCATCAATGCCTGGTGGCGGGCCAACAGCGAACAGGGCAAGGCCAGCGTGCTGTTCTGCTATGCCTTCGGCAAGGCCCAGCGCATTCTGCATGGGCTGGACCCCAGCATCGGCCCGATCCTCGTGCATGGCGCCGTCGAGCCGCTCAACCGGGTGTACCGGGACGCCGGTATACACCTGCCGCAGACCCACTATGCCGGCGATATCCCGCGCAACGACCCTTTGCTGCGCCAGGCGCTGGTCCTGGCACCACCCTCGGCCGGTGGCAGCAGCTGGATGCGCCGCTTCGGCGAGTACAGCGACGCCTTCGCCAGCGGCTGGATGCTGTTGCGCGGCGCCCGCCGACGGCGCGGCGTGGACCGGGGCTTCGTGCTCTCGGACCATGCCGACTGGCCCGGCCTGCTGTGGGCAATCGGCGAGACCGGCGCCGAACGGGTGATGGTTACCCACGGCTCGGTCAATGTGCTGGTGCGCTACCTCAACGAACAAGGCCTTGATGCCCGCGCCTTCGCCACCGAGTACGGCGACGAGGACGACGTCGCCACTACCGAACCTGCACCATGAAAGCCTTCGCCACGTTGTACCTGCGCCTGGACGCGACCACGTCCAGCAATGCCAAGCTTGAGGCCCTGCGCGACTATTTCGCCAGTGCCCCCGCCGGGGATGCGGCCTGGGCCGTGTACTTTCTGGCCGGCGGGCGCCCGCGCCAGCTGGTGCCCACGCGCGTGTTACGCGAACAGGCAACGGCAGAGGCCGGGTTACCGGACTGGCTCTTTGAAGAGAGCTACCAGGCAGTCGGTGACCTGGCCGAAACCATTTCGCTGTTGGTGCCCGTACACGCCGATGGCAGCAATGAAGGCCTTGCCACCTGGGTGGAGCAGTATTTGCTGCCGCTGCGGGGGCTATCGCCTGAGCAGGTTCAGCAGCGCCTGCAGCCACTGTGGGCGCAGCTGGACCGCCCCAGCCTGATGCTGTGCCTGAAGCTGATCACGGGCAGTTTTCGCGTGGGCGTGTCCAAGCTGCTGGTCACCCGCGCCCTGGCACAACTGGCCGGGCTTGACGCCAAACGCGTCGCCCAGCGGATGGTCGGCTATACCGATATCAGCCACCGCCCAACGGCGGCCAGCTACCAGAGGCTGGTTGCCGCCGAGTCGGCCGATGAACACAGCCAGCGCGGCGGCCAGCCCTACCCGTTCTTCCTGGCGCACCCGCTGCAAGCGCCAACGGAACAGTTCGACACACTGCTTGGGCCGCCAAGTGCCTGGCAGATCGAGTGGAAATGGGACGGCATTCGCGCCCAGGTGGTCAAGCGCGAGGGCCAACTGTGGGTCTGGTCGCGTGGCGAAGAGCTGGTTACCGAACGCTTCCCCGAGCTGCACAGCCTGGCGCAGACGTTACCCGATGGCGTGGTGCTGGACGGTGAAATCCTGGTATGGAAGCCAGGCGATACCCCCGCTGAACTGGCCGTCCAGCCTTTTGCCCTGTTACAGCAGCGCATCGGTCGCAAGACGCTGGGCAAAAAATTGCTGAGCGATGCCCCGGTGGTCCTGCAAGCCTACGACCTGCTGGAGTGGCAAGGCGAGGACTGGCGCAACCGGCCGCAGCACGAGCGCCGCCGGCAGCTGGAACGGTTGGTGGAAGACCACCCACTGGCCCCGGTGCTGCTTTCGCCCCTGCTTGATGGCCCGGACTGGGCTGACCTCGCCCGCCAGCGCGAGCAATCACGCAGCCTGGGTGTCGAGGGCCTGATGCTCAAGCAACGTGAAGCCTTGTACGGCGTTGGGCGTACCAAGGATATGGGTATCTGGTGGAAGTGGAAGATCGACCCGTTCAGCGTCGATGCCGTGCTGATATATGCCCAGCGCGGCCACGGCCGGCGGGCCAGCCTGTACAGCGACTACACCTTCGCCGTGTGGGACGCACCGGCCGGCACCCCGGGGCGCGCACTGGTGCCCTTTGCCAAGGCCTACTCCGGGCTCAGTGACGAAGAAATGCGCAAGGTCGACGCCATTATCCGCAAGACCACGGTGGAAACCTTCGGCCCGGTGCGCAGTGTGACGCCGACGCTGGTGTTCGAACTGGGCTTCGAAGGCATCGCATTATCGAAACGCCATAAAAGCGGCATCGCCGTGCGCTTTCCGCGCATGCTGCGCTGGCGGCTGGACAAGCCGGTCGAAGAGGCAGATGACCTGGCGACCTTGCAGGCATTGCTGGCCTGAGGCGATTCCGGCCCCCGGCCTCTTCGCGGGCGTGCCCGCGAAGAAGCCTGCGCGGTGACCGGAGCGAAAGCGAGGAGGCGCAAGGCCAAAAACTATGCTTCTATCTTTGTGCCGACCCGTGTCGCAGACCGTATTCGCCACGCATCCAGGACCACCATGCATCATTCAACACACGACCTGCTCTCACCCGTTCCGGGCATCACCCGCCAGCTGCACAGCTTTCACTTCGGCCCCCGCGGTGGTGGCAAGGTCTATATACAGGCCTCGCTCCACGCCGACGAGCTACCGGGCATGCTGGTGGCCTGGCACCTCAAACGCCGCCTGGCGGAACTTGAACAACAAGGCCGCCTGCAACGTGAAATCATCCTGGTACCGGTGGCCAACCCGGTCGGCCTGGAGCAAGTGCTGCTGGATGCGCCACTGGGGCGCTTCGAACTGCAAAGCGGCGAGAACTTCAACCGCAATTTCGTCGACCTGTCGGACAGCATCGGCGACCAGATCGAAGAACACCTGACCCAGGACCCGGCCCACAACATCGCACTTATCCGCGAATACCTGCGCCGCGGGCTGGACGCACACCCGGCCCGCACACCGCTGCAGGCCCAGCGCCTGATCCTGCAGCGGCTGGCCTGCGACGCCGACATGGTGCTGGACCTGCACTGCGATTTCGAGGCGGTCGAGCACCTGTACACCACTCCAGACGCTTGGCCGCAGATCGAGCCCCTGGCCCGCTACCTTGGGGCCCAGGCCAGCCTGCTGGCCACCGACTCGGGCGGACAGTCGTTCGACGAATGCTTCAGCCTTGTCTGGTGGCAGTTGCAGCAACGCTTCGGCAAGCGCTTCCCGATTCCGCTGGGCTGCTGCTCGGTGACCGTCGAGTTGCGCGGCCAGGCGGATGTCTGTCATGACCTGGCCAGCAAGGATTGCCAAGCGATAATCAACTTCCTGACCCACGCGGGTGTAATCGAAGGCGCCAGCCCCTCCTTGCCAGCCTTGCTCCACCCCGCCACGCCGCTGGCCGCTGTGGAACCGGTGTCGACGCCACTCGGTGGCTTGCTGGTGTATCACGCCAAACCCGGGCAGCACCTGGAAGCCGGCCAGTTGATCGCAGAAATCATCGACCCGCTCAGCGACCGGGTGACCGCAGTGCGTAACAGCCAGCCGGGCCTGCTGTACGCCCGCAGCGTGCGGCGCATGGCAACGGCTGGCATGGTCATCGCCCATGTGGCCGGCGAGCAGGTGTGCCGCAGCGGCTATCTGCTGGGCAACTGATTCGGTAAAACCATTGCCCATGGCGGATGGTCTGTAGAAGCACACCCTTCGACGGACCACTGCCTCATGCCCGCCGCCACCGACCTTGCCAATGCCTGGTTCGCCAAACGAGGGTGGAAGCCGTTCGCTTTCCAGCGACGCGTGTGGGCAGCTGTCGAGCGTGGAGAGTCTGGCCTGCTGCACGCCAGCACCGGCGCCGGCAAGACCTACGCCGTGTGGCTCGCCGCGCTTCGCGCTTTCAAGCCCAAGCCCCAGGGCAGCCAACCTGTGCCCTTGCAGGTGGTGTGGGTCACGCCCATGCGGGCCTT
The DNA here is from genome assembly GCF_037993085.1 of Pseudomonas sp. YNh. Classification (NCBI taxonomy): domain Bacteria; kingdom Pseudomonadati; phylum Pseudomonadota; class Gammaproteobacteria; order Pseudomonadales; family Pseudomonadaceae; genus Pseudomonas; species Pseudomonas sp. YNh. The sequence goes on from NZ_JBBMRJ010000030.1 coordinate 61,819, forward strand.
GGCCGCCGACACCGCGCGCGCCTTGCAGGCGCCGCTCGATGAGCTTGAACTGCCCTGGCGCGTAGGCGTGCGCAGCGGCGACACCGGCAGCGCCGAACGCGCCCGGCAAGCACGGCGCCTGCCCAGCGTGCTGGTCACCACCCCCGAAAGCCTGACCTTGCTGCTGACCCGGGCACAGGCGCGCGAAGATTTCGCCACGCTGCGCCTGGTGGTGGTGGATGAATGGCACGAACTGCTGGGCAACAAGCGCGGTGTACAGCTGCAACTGGCGCTGGCCCACCTGCGCCAGTGGCACCCCGACCTGCCCACATGGGGCCTCTCTGCCACGCTTGGCAACCTGCAACACGCGCTGGAGGTGCTGCTGCCGCAAGGCGGCCTGCTGGTGCAGGGCCGCCAGGACAAGGTGCTGCAGGTCGATACCCTGCTGCCGGCGGCAATCGAGCGCTTCCCGTGGGCCGGCCACATGGGCCTGAAGATGCTCGACCAGGTCAGCCAGGAGATCGATGCCAGTGCCAGCTGCCTGGTGTTCACCAACACCCGTGCCCAGGCCGAACTCTGGTACCAGGCCCTGCTTGAAGCCCGCCCCGACTGGGCCGGGCTGATTGCCTTGCACCATGCCTCGCTGGCCCGGGAAACCCGGGACTGGGTCGAGCGCAGCCTCAAGCAGGGCAGCCTGAAGGCAGTGGTCTGTACGTCCAGCCTGGATCTGGGGGTGGACTTCCTGCCAGTGGAGCGGGTGCTGCAAATCGGCTCGGCCAAGGGCATTGCCCGCCTGATGCAGCGGGCTGGCCGCTCCGGCCATGCACCGGGGCGGCGTTCGCGGATAACCCTGGTGCCCACTCACAGCCTGGAACTGGTGGAAGCCGCAGCGGCGCGTCAGGCACTTGCGGCCGGGCACATCGAAGCGCGCGTCTCGCCACGGCTGTGCATGGACGTGCTGGTGCAGCATTTGGTCAGCATGGCCCTGGGCAGTGGCTTTGACGCCGAACAGCTACTGGCCGAAGTGCGCAGCACCTGGGCGTTCGCCGCATTGCGCGACAGCCAGTGGCAATGGGCCCTGGACTTCGTCTGCCACGGCGGCGGCTCACTCAGCGCCTACCCGGACTACCAGCGCGTCGAACGCCAGGCCGATGGCATTTACCGGGTCGCCAGCGAGCGCCTGGCGCGGCGCCATCGCATGAGCATCGGCACCATCGTCAGCGATGCCAACCTGCAACTTAAATATTGGTCCAAGGGCGGCGGGGGCAAGAGATTGGGCAGTGTTGAAGAGGCATTCATTTCCCGCCTGAGGCCCGGCGATACGCTGGTATTTGCCGGGCGCGTGCTGGAACTGGTGCGCGTGGAAAACATGACGGCCTATGTGCGTCGCAGCACTGCGCGCAAGGCTGCGGTGGCGCGCTGGAATGGCGGGCGCATGCCGCTGTCCAGCGAACTGGCCGACGCGTTGGTCGAACAGCTCGATGCCGCAGCCCATGAACGCTTCGACGGCCCTGAGATGCGGGCGGTGCGCCCGCTGCTGGCGCTACAGGCCCAATGGTCAGCGTTGCCCACCACCGGCACATTGCTGGCCGAGACGTTCAAATCCCGCCAGGGCTGGCACTTGTTCCTGTACCCGTTTGCCGGGCGCATGGCCAACCTGGGCCTGGCCAACCTGATCGCCTGGCGGGTAAGCCACGTGCAGCCGCTGTCTGTGTCCATTGCTGTCAACGATTACGGGTTCGAACTGCTCAGCCCCGGTAACGTGGACTGGGCGGCGCACTTACCTCAGGCGCTTGCAACCGGGCAACTGCTGGAAGATGTGCTGGCCAGCCTGAATGCGGGAGAAATGGCGTTGCGGCGCTTTCGTGAGATCGCCCAGATAGCCGGGCTGGTGTTTGGCGGGTACCCGGCGGCGCAGAAAAGCACCCGACAGATCCAGGCGTCCAGTGGGCTGTTCTACGAGGTTTTCCGCAAGCATGACGCCGGGAATCTGCTGCTGGGTCAGGCGCGGGATGAGGTGCTGAGCGAGGAGCTGGAAATCGAACGGCTGCATCGGCATTTGCTGAAAATGAACGGCCTGCAACTGGATTTGCGTAGGTTGAAACGGCCAGGGCCGTTGGCGTTTGCCTTGCTGGTGGAAGGCATGCGCGAGACCCTGAGCACCGAAAAACTGGCGGACCGCATTGCGCGGATGGTCGCTGAACTTGAACGCGCGGCAGGCGGGCCAGAATGACCCATCAACCCATCGAGCATTGCGGTCAGACGCTTTGGCTGCTTGCCGACAAGGCCATCTACTGGCCTGCTCGCCGGGCCTTGCTGGTTGCCGACCTGCACATCGGCAAGGCCGCCAGCTATCGCGCCCTGCATCAACCAGTACCGCGCGGCACCACCGCAGCCACCCTCGCCCGGCTAGACGCCCTGCTGGCAGTGCACGACTGCGAGCAACTCATCGTCCTGGGCGACTTTCTCCATGCGCGCACCGCCCGCGCCCCCGCAACGCTGGCCAGGCTTCAGGTGTGGCGGGAGCGGCATGAGCACCTGCATATCGTGCTGATACGCGGCAACCACGATCGCAACGCTGGCGATCCACCCGCTTCGCTGCGCATTGAAGTAAAGGACGAACCCTGGATACTGGAGCCGTTTGCGCTACAGCACGAGCCCCGGCCCCACACGATGCACCCGGTGCTGGCAGGCCATGTACACCCGGCATTCGTCCTGCGCGGGAAGGCCCGCCAGCGCGTGCGATTGCCATGTTTCCTGATCGATGAAGGCGTCAGCCTGCTACCGGCATTCGGAGAATTCACCGGCGGCTGGACAATCGCACCCGGCGCAACCGGCCGGATATACCTGGCCGGCGCAGGGCGGGTCTGGGCGCTGTAACGGTGCTCAGGCTACAGGCGCTGGCGGCGGCTCGTCCGGCAACGTTGGCTCACGCGGCTCCATGGGTTGCGTTTCACCCGGTTCCGGTGGCTGTGGCGTATCGGGATCAGGCTGATGGGGCACGCCCCCCGCCTGCATCGGCAGCGGGTGCGCCAGCAGTGACCAGGGCAACAACCCGATGTGGTTTGGCTGCAGGCCTGCCAGCTTGGCACTGATTGCGGGATGGAGTTTCATTGGCGGCTCCTGACGAAGGCCGATGCACATCATGCGCACCGGCATTACTGCGTTGGAGTGCCAAAGGCACGGGGAATTCCCCGCGTTTGTCGGGTCAGGTACGTGGCAGGGTAACGCCGCGCTGGCCTTGGTATTTGCCGCCACGGTCCTTGTAGGACACTTCGCACTCTTCGTCAGACTGCAGGAACAGCATCTGTGCCACGCCTTCGTTGGCGTAAATTTTTGCCGGCAGCGTGGTGGTGTTGGAGAACTCCAGCGTCACATGGCCTTCCCACTCTGGCTCGAGCGGGGTGACGTTGACAATGATGCCGCAACGGGCATAGGTGCTCTTGCCCAGGCAGATGGTCAGCACGTCACGCGGAATGCGGAAGTACTCGACGGTGCGGGCCAGGGCGAAGGAGTTCGGCGGGATGATGCACACGTCGCTCTTGATATCGACGAAGCTACCGGCATCGAAGTTCTTGGGGTCGACGGTGGCCGAGTTGATGTTGGTGAAAACCTTGAATTCGTCGGCGCAGCGCACGTCGTAGCCATAGCTGGAGACACCGAACGAAATGACCCGGCTGTCCTGTTCGCCGCGCACCTGGCGCTCGACGAACGGTTCGATCATGCCGTGTTCCTGCGCCATGCGGCGAATCCACTTGTCCGATTTGATGCTCATGGCGGGGGTGTCCTGAAGAGTTGCGTGGTAAAAATCGTGATCCGCATCTTACCGGTCCCGGCGCCCAGGTTAAAGTTCTATGCCGCATCCCGCGCCAAGCGGAGGCTGCAGCCACCGTCGATCCGAATTTGCCTAAAGCATCTTCAGACCATTGGCAGGTTGCGGAAAGTGGGGTAAGGTGGCGCCACTGTGCTGCACGTGACACCGAGAATCTCTAGTTTGATGCACGATCCTGATCGGCCCATCGCTGAATTTTCTGCTCTCTTTGCGCTCAGTCCCGGGCAGGGTTTTTCCTGACCGTTCTTAAATTGTCCAAGGAGACAGAAAAATGTCCAACCGTCAAAACGGTACCGTTAAGTGGTTCAACGATGAAAAAGGCTACGGCTTCATCACCCCTCAGTCGGGCGACGACCTGTTCGTGCACTTCAAAGCCATCCAAGCTGACGGCTTCAAAACCCTGAAAGAAGGCCAGGCTGTTACTTTCGTCGCTACCCGCGGCCAGAAAGGCATGCAGGCTGAAGAAGTTCAGATCGCCTAAGCGATTTAGCTTCCTAGCTTTCAAAAAAACCCGCCTTCTGGCGGGTTTTTTTATGCCTGACTGAAAGACCGAGTCGCTTTCTTCGCGGGTAAACCCGCTCCCACAGGTCCGCGCGGCATTTGAAGGCTGCGCCGTACCCGCGAAGAAGGCGACTCGGTCTCATAGATCAGTCTTCGCTTATAGTAATGCTCGGCATCGCCGGTGCCGCTGCTTCCTGCAGTACGATCCGTGCACCCACCTGGCGGGCCAGTTCCTGATAGACCATGGCAATCTGGCTTTCCGGCTCGGCAATCGCCGTGGGCTTACCGCTGTCGGCCTGCTCGCGGATCAGCATCGACAACGGCAGCGAGGCCAGCAGGTCGACGCCATACTGGCTCGCCAGCTTCTCACCACCGCCTTCGCCGAACAGATGCTCGGCATGACCACAGTTTGAACAGATATGCACGGCCATGTTCTCGACCACCCCGAGCACCGGGATGTTGACCTTGCGGAACATCTCCACGCCCTTCTTGGCATCCAGCAACGCCAGGTCCTGCGGAGTGGTGACGATCACAGAGCCGGCCACCGGCACTTTCTGCGCCAGCGTCAGCTGGATATCGCCGGTACCCGGCGGCATGTCGATCACCAGGTAATCCAGGTCGTCCCAGGCGGTTTGGGTCACCAGTTGCAGCAGCGCACCGGAGACCATCGGGCCTCGCCAGACCATCGGCGTATTGTCGTCGGTTAGGAACGCCATGGACATGACTTCCACACCATGGGCCTTGATCGGCACAAACCACTTCTGGTCACGGATCTGTGGGCGGGTGCCTTCAGCAATACCGAACATCACGCCCTGGCTTGGGCCGTAGATGTCGGCATCGAGAATACCCACGCGCGCGCCTTCGCGGGCCAAGGCCAAGGCCAGGTTGGCCGCGGTGGTCGACTTGCCTACCCCACCCTTGCCCGAGGCCACGGCGATGATGTTCTTGACGTTGGCCATGGCCGGTACCTGGGCCTGGGCCTTGTGCGCGGCCACCTGGCAATCGATCGACACCTGGGCGCTGCTGACGCCCTCGAGGTTGCCGATGGCGGTCTGCAGCACCTGGGCCCAGCCGCTCTTGAACAGCCCGGCGGCATACCCCAACTGCAATTGCACGCTGACCTGCCCGCCCTGGATATCAATGGCGCGCACGCAACCGGCGCTGACCGGGTCCTGGTTCAGGTAGGGGTCGGTATACTGGCGAAGCACGCCTTCGACGGCGGCACGGGTGACGGCACTCATGGAGACTCCCATTGGCAAACTTGATGTAGAACAGGCGCCTATCCTAACCCGTCAATCGTCAGCAGATGCGCATGCGGGGTGAAATATCTTCGCCAGCCCTTTATAGTGGCCGATCACCCTCATTTTTACCCCGTAGCCAGATAAGTAGCCGAGCCACCATGTCCGAGCCACGTCAGATTCTCGTCACCAGCGCCCTGCCCTATGCCAATGGATCCATCCATCTTGGCCATATGCTCGAGTACATCCAGACAGACATGTGGGTCCGCTTCCAGAAAATGCGCGGCAACCAGTGCATCTACGTCTGCGCCGACGACGCCCACGGCTCGGCCATCATGCTGCGTGCCGAAAAGGAAGGCATCACGCCGGAACAGCTGATCGCCAACGTCCAGGCCGAGCACAGCGGCGACTTCGCAGACTTCCTGGTGGAGTTCGACAACTTCCACTCCACCCACAGCGAAGAAAACCGCGAACTGTCGAGCATGATCTACACGCGCCTGCGTGAAGCCGGGCACATCGCCACCCGTTCGGTGACCCAGTATTTCGACCCGGAAAAGGGCATGTTCCTGGCCGATCGCTTCATCAAGGGTACCTGCCCCAAGTGCGCGGCCGAAGACCAGTACGGCGACAACTGTGAAAAATGCGGCGCCACCTACGCGCCTACCGAGCTGAAGAACCCAAAGTCGGCGATTTCCGGTGCCACCCCGGTACTGCGTGATTCGCAGCACTTCTTCTTCAAGCTGCCCGACTTCCAGGCCATGCTGCAGCAGTGGACCCGCAGCGGCACCCTGCAGGATGCGGTGGCCAACAAGCTGGCCGAATGGCTGGATTCCGGCCTGCAGGAGTGGGATATCTCCCGTGACGCGCCGTACTTCGGCTTCGAGATCCCGGGCGAACCGGGCAAGTACTTCTACGTGTGGCTGGACGCGCCAATCGGCTACATGGCCAGCTTCAAGAACCTGTGCGCACGCCGCCCAGAGCTGGACTTCGACGCCTTCTGGAAGGAAGACTCCAAGGCCGAGCTGTACCACTTCATCGGCAAGGACATCGTCAACTTCCACGCCCTGTTCTGGCCCGCCATGCTCGAAGGCGCCGGCTTCCGCAAGCCGACTGCGGTCAACGTGCACGGCTACCTGACCGTCAACGGCGCCAAGATGTCCAAGTCGCGCGGCACCTTCATCAAGGCCCGCACCTACCTTGACCACCTGCAGCCGGAATACCTGCGTTACTACTACGCGGCCAAGCTGGGCCGTGGCGTCGACGACCTGGACCTGAACCTGGAAGACTTCGTGCAGAAGGTCAACTCCGACCTGGTGGGCAAGGTAGTCAACATCGCCAGCCGCTGCGCCGGGTTCATCCACAAAGGCAATGAAGGCGTGATGGTGGCCGGCGATGCCGCACCGGAGCTGACCGAGGCCTTCCTGGCCGCTGCCCCGTCTATCGCCGAAGCCTACGAAGGCCGCGACTTCGGCCGCGCCATGCGCGAGATCATGGCGCTGGCCGACCGCGCCAACGCCTGGATCGCCGACAAGGCACCATGGTCACTGGCCAAGCAGGAAGGCAAGCAGGATGAAGTGCAGGCCATCTGCGCCCAGGGCATCAACCTGTTCCGTCAGCTGGTGATCTTCCTCAAGCCCGTGCTGCCCGTGCTGGCGGCCGACGCCGAGGCCTTCCTCAACGTTGCCCCGCTGGCCTGGAACGACCACCTGTCGCGCCTGGAAAACCACCAGCTGAACCCGTTCAAGGCACTGATGAGCCGCATCGAACCGGCCAAGGTCGAAGCCATGGTCGCAGCCAGCAAGGAAGACCTGCTGGCCGCCGAAGCCAAGGCCCCGGCCGGCAATGGCGAGCTGACCAAGGACCCGCTTTCGGCAGAAATCGAGTTCGACACCTTCGCTGCCGTTGACCTGCGCGTGGCACTGATCGTCAAGGCCGAAGCCGTAGCTGGCGCCGACAAGCTGCTGCAACTGACCCTGGATATCGGTGACGAGCGCCGCAACGTGTTCTCCGGCATCAAGTCGGCTTACCCCGACCCGTCCAAGCTGGAAGGCCGCCTGACCATGATGGTTGCCAACCTCAAGCCACGGAAGATGCGCTTTGGCGTGTCCGAGGGCATGGTCATGGCCGCCGGCCCTGGCGGTGAAGAAATCTACCTGCTGAGCCCGGACAGCGGCGCCAAGCCTGGCCAGCGCATCAAGTAACGCCCCTGCCCCGGCCCTCGTGCCGGGGCAGTTCCTTCTGCGCCTTGCTTGCCGGACAACCACCCTGATTCCCGGCTATCGTCATCTCATGAGCGACTACATCCTGGTCCTGATCAGCGCCGCGCTGGTCAATCACCTGTGCCTGCTACAACCGTCAGCCCCCAGGCTGCACTTGCATGTGCACGGCCTGGCCTGCGCGCTGTGCATTGCGCTGGGCGTGATCGGTGCCCAGTTGCTGATGCGAGGGGTGCTTGCCCCGTTGCACATCCAGGACCTTGCCCTGTTCGTGCTATTGCCCTGGCTGGCATTGCTTGCATGGGGTGTGCCGTGGCTGCTGGCCAAATGGCGCCCGACCTGGCCCGTGACGGGGTTGCCAGCCCTGCTCTTGAGCAATGCCGTAGCGCTTGGGCTGGCGCTACAGCAGGCCAGCGACGACAGCACGTGGCCCGCCATCCTGCTGCAAGCCTTGCTGGCCGGTGCTGGCTTCTGGCTGGCGCTGGTCTTGTTCACTGACCTGCGTCAGCGCAGTGCCCATGCCGATATCCCCGGCGTGCTGCGCGGCCTGCCTATCGAATTGATCGGTGCCGGGGTAATGGCCATGGCATTTTCCGGTTTCAATGGGTTGTTTGCACAATGAACACCAGCCCCGACCCGCGACTACGTACCAGCATGGGCCTGGTCTTGCTGGCCTGCATACCTGGCCTGCTGACACTGCTGTGGCTGCACGGCTGGGGTTTGCTGGTAAACCTGTTGCTCTGCGCCAGTGCCGCCATACTCTGCGAAACCCTGCTGCTTGCAATGCGCGGGCAACCGCCGAAGCCGGCGCTGAGCGATGGAAGCGCACTGGTGACAGCCGTCTTGCTGGCGTGCGCCCTGCCCACCCTCGCCCCTTGGTGGTTACCTGTGGTCGCCACCAGCGTTGCCATCGGCATCGGCAAGCAAGCGTTTGGCGGTGTCGGGCGCAACCTGTTCAACCCGGCCATGGTCGGTTATGCCTTCGTATTGCTGAGCTTCCCGTTGCAGATGAGCCATTGGCCAGGGCCTGCACCTGGCCTGCTGGAAAGCCTGCAGCAGGTGTTTACAGGTGGTCACATTGATGCCTGGGCTCGGCCTACGCTGCTCGACGGCCTGCGCCACAATCGCAGCCTGACCATTGACGAGCTGTTCGCCAGTCATCCGGGCTTCGGCAGTATTGGCGGCAGGGGCAGCGAATGGGCCAACCTGGCGTTCCTGCTTGGCGGGCTGTTCCTGCTGCAGCGCAAGGTGATCAGCTGGCACGCGCCTGCGGGCTTGCTGGCAGGGCTATTCGTGTTCAGCCTGTTGGGCTGGAACGGTTCGGGGTCGGACTCCAACGGTTCACCCTTGCTGCACCTGTTCTCTGGGTCGACCATGCTGGCGGCGTTCTTCATTGCCACCGAGCCCGTCTCCGGCCCCAAGAATGAGTGGGCCAGGTTGTGCTTCGGCCTGGGAGCCGGGCTGCTGATCTACCTGATTCGCACCTGGGGCAGCTACCCGGATGGCACGGCATTCGCCATCTTGCTGATGAACCTCATGGCACCGAGCCTTGAGCGCCTGGCCCTGCAGCGCCAGCAGGCCACCCGATGAACCGCCTTGCGCGTGACGCAGGCCTGCTGCTGCTGACCGGGGCACTGGCTGTGTCTGCCACGCTGACCTGGCGACATTGGACCAGTACCGCCATCGTCAGCGCCGAGAAGCAACTGCAAAGCCGCCAGCGGCTGGCGGTGCTGCCCGAAGGCAGTTACGACAACCAGCCACTGGACAGCCCCCTGCCAAGGCCCGCCGCACAGCGGCCAAATAGCCGGATCCTGGCAGCTTACCGGGCCACCCGAGCCGGCGCGCCCACCGCAATCATCCTGATCACCCAGGCCCAAGGTTATGTCGGGCCGATCGTGCTGAGCATCGCCATCGCCGCCGACGGCCGGCTGATCGGTAGCCAAGTGGTCGAGCAACAGGAAAGCCCGGGGTTGGGCGCACGCCTGGGGGACCCACAGGTGCACTGGCTGGAGCAGTTTGCCAACCGTCAGTTGGGCGACCACTGGGCGCTGAAGCGGGACCAAGGCGACTTTGACCAACTGGCCGGCGCAACCGTGACCTCACGGGCCGTGATCACGGCACTACAGGAGGCCCTGAGCTACTTCGATGAGCAGCGCAGCATGCTGCTGGAGGTCACCCCGCATGAATAACGTCTACTGGCTGGCAGCAAGCCTTGTGCCCATGCTCGGTGCCACCGTAACGCTGCGCGAGGGCGCCGCCATCGGCGTGTGCGCGATCGTGATGGTTAGCCTGCACCAGGTGTTGCTGGCACCCTTGCGCCAGCGGCTGGCCAACTGGGCGTACGTGCTGGCAAGCCTGTTGCTGTTGGCCGCCCTGGCAAGCTGCCTGCAACTGGCCTTGCGTGCGTGGCTGCTGCCACTGGCCATAGCCCTGGGCCACTATCCAGCGCTGCTTTGCCTGCCATGCCTGGCCTACGACCACCTGTTGCCTGACCAGGGCCGCTGGCGCCTGCTCGTCAGGCACCTTGGCGCCGTGCTTGGCATCTGCCTGCTGCTCGGCACCAGCCGCCAAGGGTTGGCTGAGCTGACCGGCCTGCACCTGGCCAGCCTGGCCCCCGGCGCGCTGCTACTGCTCGGACTGCTGCTGGCCTTGTACAATCGCCTGCGTCCGGGCCCTGCCCACCCACGTCGTCAAGGAAAGCTCTGATTTCATGAATGCCGCCAAACGCCTGGAGATCTTTCGCAGGCTGCACGAAGACAACCCCGACCCCAAGACAGAACTGGCCTACACCACCCCGTTCGAACTGCTGGTCGCCGTGACGTTGTCTGCGCAATCCACTGACGTCGGCGTCAACAAGGCCACCGCCCGCCTGTTCCCCGTCGCCAACACCCCCGAGGCCATCCATGCCCTGGGCGTTGAAGGCCTGAGCGAATACATCAAGACCATCGGCCTTTACAACAGCAAGGCCAAAAACGTCATCGAAGCCTGCCGGATGCTGATAGAGCAGCACGGCAGCGAGGTGCCGCAAACCCGCGAAGCGTTGGAGGCACTGCCCGGCGTGGGCCGCAAGACCGCCAACGTGGTGCTTAACACTGCCTTTCGCCAGCCGACCATGGCGGTGGATACCCATATATTCCGGGTCAGCAACCGCACGGGCATCGCGCCAGGCAAGACGGTGCTGGAGGTAGAGAAGAAACTGGTCAAGTTCGTGCCAAAGGATTACCTGCTCGACGCCCATCACTGGTTGATCCTGCATGGACGCTATGTTTGCCAGGCCCGCAAGCCAAGGTGTGGCAGTTGCCGGATCGAAGACTTGTGCGAATACAAGCACAAGACCAGCGACGATTGAGCCGATAGCTCAAAACCACTCGCGGCGATTGAAAAAATCTTTTTTACCAGCGTCTGCTTTCTGGTTATAAGGACGGCCAATGGCCCCTTGGCTTGGAGCGACTCATGAGCACCGATAAAGACGACCTGTCGATCGAAGATGATTTTGTTGCCACAGAGGATGAAGCGGAACCCCAGGTGGAAAGCGCAAAGACCAACCTGAGCAAACGCCGCACCATCGACAACATGCTGGAAGAACGGCGCCTGCAAAAGCAGCTGGCCGATTTCGACTACGACCTGTAGCGCTGCTCGGGAGCCCTGGCAAAGCCTCCGGACGGGAGGCTTTGCGGCCTGGCAGTCAGTTAAGACCTTGCCGCTGCGCCAGTTCGATCAGGTCAACCAGCGACCGCGCATTGAGCTTGAGCAATAGCCGGGACTTGTAGGTACTGACCGTCTTGTTGCTGAGGAACATGCTGTCGGCAATTTCCTTGTTCGAGCGCCCCCGCGCCAACTGCTGCAACACGGTCATCTCGCGCGCTGAAAGACGGTTGACCATATCCGTCTCGCTCCCCCCTCCCCTGCCACGCGACGCATGCAAGGCCTGGTTGGGGAAGTAGCTGTACCCAGACAACACGGCCTTGATGGCGCTGAGCAATTCGGTGAGCTCCTGCTGCTTGCACACGTAACCCGATGCCCCCGCCTGCATGCAGCGCATCGAGAAGTTGCCGGGGGCCTGCGACGTCAGTACCAGGACTTTGCTGCCCGGGCTGAACGTTGCCATGCGCGCTATCACCTCCAGGCCATCAAGCCTGGGGATGCCGATATCCAGTACCACGATATCCGGCAGGTGTTGCCGTGTGAGTTGCAGTGCAGCCACCCCGTTGTCGGTTTCCGCCACCACGTCATACCCATGCCGCTCCATCAGCATGCGCACGGCCAGGCGTATGACCGGATGATCATCCACGATAAGCACTTTATTCATGCGATATCCATTGATTCATTGTTTTTGCTTTGGCACGCCACGATAACCGACAGGGCGTCCGATGGCGCGGCGAATTCCCAGCGAAACTGATGAGCAGATGAAACTTACAGAACTTACGGAAATTTCCTACAAATAATTACTGCAGTTGTAATAACTAAATTCTTTATCACCAAACTGACGGTATCACCCGCCCGCAATTTCGCACCAGTTGAAAAACTGACGCCCACTTGAAGAAACATCCAACTCAAACAAGGTGAAAAATCAAGGCAACCAGGCTATTCGGCGATTAGTTCTCACCCGGAAACCGGTCCAGTCTTTAGTTGAGTTCAACGGTCCGGTATAGATGGGCAAAACCGCTGGAGACGGCCCAAATGACCCAAGCACAACCTGTCGCCCCGCTGACGATCATTGCCATCTTCGCGGGGATCATCGAAGCCTCCGCGCTCGCGACACTGCCGTTTCTCAGCGAGTCCAGCCAAAAACTCTACACCTGGTTTCTGGTGGGCTTCCCGTTTTTTCTCACAGCACTGTTCTTCCTGACGCTCAATTTCAACTACAAGTCCTTCTATAGCCCATCGCCCGGCAGAACGACCGATGACAACATGCCGATCCCCAACAACGTGGCAACTCCTGCCATGACCAACGGTCCCCACGAAGCGACCAAGGGCGAGCCAGTCACGTTCATGTTTTCCGGCCCCGACGCCAACCGCATGATGGAACAGCAACTCCTGTCTGCCCTAGCCCACCCCCCCGTACCAGCGCGCACCTGGCGCTTTTGTAATCTGGACAGACGTCAATGTGCGCAGCTGTCGATCAGCGCACTCGAGGGCAATGTCGTGAACGACGAGCGCTAAACGCCCGGACTTTTCTGCAGCCAAAAAAAACCCCGGCCTGAGCCGGGGTTTCTACGACACGTGCCAGCAATCAGAGCAGCGAACGGCCCTTGTTGGCAGCAATGCGCATGCGCAGTGCGTTCAGCTTGATGAAGCCGGCCGCGTCCGCCTGGTTGTAGGCGCCGCCATCTTCCTCGAAGGTCGCGATGTTGGCATCGAACAGCGAGTCGTCCGACTGGCGGCCGACCACGGTCACGTTGCCTTTGTACAGCTTCAGGCGTACCACGCCATTCACGTTGACCTGCGAAGCGTCGATCATCTGTTGCAGCATCAGACGCTCCGGGCTCCACCAGTAGCCGGTGTAGATCAGGCTGGCGTACTTCGGCATCAGCTCATCTTTCAGGTGAGCGACTTCGCGGTCCAGGGTGATCGACTCGATGGCACGGTGGGCCTTGAGCATGATGGTGCCGCCTGGGGTCTCGTAGCAGCCACGCGACTTCATGCCGACGTAACGGTTCTCGACGATGTCCAGGCGGCCGATGCCGTTGGCACCGCCGATACGGTTCAGGTCGGCCAGGACGGTGGCCGGAGTTTTCTCGACGCCATCGATCGCAACGATGTCACCGTTACGGTAGGTGAGCTCGATGTAGGTCGCCTGGTCCGGGGCGTTCTCAGGCGAGACGCTCCAGCGCCACATGTCTTCTTCGTGCTCGGTCCAGGTATCTTCCAGGACACCGCCTTCGTAGGAGATGTGCAGCAGGTTGGCGTCCATCGAGTACGGCGACTTCTTCTTGCCGTGGCGCTCGATCGGGATGCCGTGCTTTTCGGCGTAGTCCATCAGTTTTTCGCGGGACAGCAGGTCCCACTCACGCCATGGGGCGATGACCTTGACGCCTGGTTTCAGGGCGTAGGCACCCAGCTCGAAACGCACCTGGTCGTTGCCTTTGCCGGTGGCGCCATGGGAAATGGCGTCAGCGCCGGTTTCGTTGGCGATTTCGATCAGACGCTTGGCGATCAGCGGGCGGGCGATGGAAGTACCCAGCAGGTACTCGCCTTCGTATACGGTGTTGGCGCGGAACATCGGGAACACGAAATCACGCACGAATTCTTCGCGCAGGTCGTCGATGTAGATCTCTTTAACACCCATTGCCTGGGCCTTGGCACGGGCCGGCTCGACCTCTTCGCCCTGACCCAGGTCAGCGGTGAAGGTCACCACTTCGCAGTTGTAGGTATCCTGCAGCCACTTGAGAATCACCGAAGTATCAAGGCCGCCGGAATACGCCAGTACGACCTTTTTTACGTCCGCCATGCCATCACTCCACGGGGTTGTACGGAAAGGGATCGATTCTAACGGCCTTGCGGATAAATTTACAGTGGGGCGACAGCTTCTGACGACAAAGCGACAGGAACTGTCGGAAGGGCGACGGGTGTATGCATGAACATCTCACAGGCGCTGGAAATGTCGTGGCAACCCCCTGGAGCCACACCGATCTCAGGGCGCCTTCGCCCCCGGCGCGGCAGCAGCCGGGCTGGCCGGGGCCGGGGCCGCGGCAGCAGGCGCCGCTCGTTCAGCCGGTTTATCGGCGGGTTTCTCAACCACTGCCACCCGATCCAGCTCGATATTCACCCGGCGATTGCGCGCCCGATTGGCAGCGCTGTTGTTCTTCACCAACGGGTACTGCTCGCCATGGAAGCGCACCGTGATCTGTTCTTCAGCCAAGCCATGGGCCTTGAAGTAATCAGCCACCGCCAGCGCGCGACGGCGCGACAGGTCACGATTGGTCAGGCGGTTGCCACTGTTGTCGGAGTGGCCGTTCAGCTCGATGTGGTTTACCGTCGGGTCGGCTTTCATGTAATCCAGGATCACATCCAGCCGTGCACGCGCCGACGCGTCCAGATCGGTGCCGCCACCCGGGAAGCCCACCTGGGTCTGGCGCACCTGATCGTAATTCATTGGCAGCAGCTTGCTGGCACAAACCTGGTAGTCGCTGTAGGCCTTGGCGAAGCTGACCGGCAGCACGCGCACTTCCATCGGCCTGCCGGCCTCACCGGTGTAGTTGCGTACCACGGTGCTGCGCCCGTCGAGCAGGCCGTTTATCAGGCGGCTGGCCTGGCCTTGGGAAGAACTGAACAGCACCCCTGTACGGGCCATGCGCACGCTGCCCAGGTTGATATCACCCCGCCCAGGCTGCCACGGCGCCGCCGCCGCCAGCAGGCTGGCTGTACCTGCACCCAGTACGTTGCTGTCCGAACGCAGCTGGAACACCGGCTGTTCACCTGCCCGGCGCACGAACTCGCCGCTGCCAAAACCTTCTATTGGCTGGATCAGACGGCACTCGAACTGGTCACCCTCGACCTTCCAGGCAATGTTCTCCATGCGCGTCTGGAAAGTCAGTGCGCCGGCCGGCAGGCTGGCGAACAGGGTCAACAGGGTTAGGTAACGCTGGCGCACGGGCGGCTCCACAAATTCTGACGGCTTACCTGCAGGCTATCGGACGCCTGCCGGAAAACTTGATAGCCGTGCTCGCCCCAGGGTTTTCCGGTAGCATTGGGGCTTGAGTTCGACCCGCCTGGAATCCCCAATGTCCGATCGCCTGACCCTCCTGCGCCCCGACGACTGGCACATCCATCTGCGCGATGGTGCCGTCCTGCCCCACACCGTTGGCGACGTGGCGCGTACCTTCGCCCGTGCCATCATCATGCCCAACCTGGTTCCTCCGGTGCGTAATGCCGAGCAGGCTGGTGCCTACCGCGAGCGCATTCTGGCTGCCCGCCCGGCCGGCAGCCGCTTCGAGCCGCTGATGGTGCTGTACCTCACCGACCGCACCAGCCCCGAGGATATCCGCGCGGCCAAGGCCAGCGGTTTCGTGTACGCCGCCAAGATGTATCCGGCCGGCGCTACCACCAACTCCGATTCCGGCGTGACCAGCATCGACAACATCTTCCCGGCCATAGAGGCACTGGCGGAAGTGGGCATGCCGCTACTGGTGCATGGCGAAGTTACCCGCAGCGAGATCGACGTGTTCGACCGCGAAAAGCGCTTCATCGACGAGCACATGCGCCGTCTGGTCGAGCGCTTCCCGACGCTGAAGGTGGTGTTCGAACACATCACCACCAGCGACGCCGCGCAGTTCGTCACCGAGGCCCCGGCCAACGTCGGCGCGACCATCACCGCCCAGCACCTGCTGTACAACCGCAACCACATGCTGGTTGGCGGCATTCGCCCGCATTTCTACTGCCTGCCGATCCTCAAGCGCAACACCCACCAGGTGGCGCTGCTGGACGCGGCCACCAGCGGTAACCCGAAGTTCTTCCTGGGCACCGACTCGGCACCGCACGCTCGTCACGCCAAGGAAGCCGCCTGCGGGTGCGCCGGTTGCTACACCGCCTACGCGGCCATCGAAATGTACGCCGAAGCGTTCGAGCAGCGTAACGCGCTGGACAAGCTGGAAGGCTTTGCCAGCCTGCACGGCCCGGCCTTCTACGGCCTGCCGGCGAACACCGACACCATTACCCTGGTGCGTGAAGAATGGACCGCCCCGGACACCCTGCCGTTTGGCGAGCAGACCGTAATCCCGCTGCGCGCCGGTGAAAAACTGCGCTGGCGCCTGCTGGAGGAAAACGCGTGAGCGAAGAACTCTACGAAGACGACATGGACACCCAAGGCAGCAGCGGTTCGCGCCACCCGATGGCCGAGCGCTTCCGCGGCTACCTGCCGGTAGTGGTGGATGTGGAGACAGGTGGTTTCAACAGCGCGACCGATGCCCTGCTGGAAATTGCCGCCGTCACTATCGGCATGGACGAGAAAGGCTTCCTGTTCCCCGAGCACACCTACTTCCACCGGGTAGAGCCGTTCGAGGGCGCCAACATCGAAGCCGCAGCGCTGGAGTTTACCGGCATCAAGCTGGACCACCCGCTGCGCATGGCCGTCAGCGAGGAAAGCGCGCTGACCGACATCTTCCGCGGCGTACGCAAGGCACTCAAGGCCAATGGCTGCAAGCGGGCGATCCTGGTCGGCCACAACAGCAGCTTCGACCTGGGCTTCCTCAATGCGGCGGTGGCGCGCAACGACCTGAAGCGCAACCCGTTCCACCCGTTTTCAAGCTTCGACACCGCTACCCTCGCGGGCCTGGCGTATGGCCAGACCGTGCTGGCGCGTGCCTGCCAGAGCGCGGACATCGACTTCGACGGGCGTGAGGCGCACTCGGCGCGTTATGACACCGAGAAGACGGCCGAGCTGTTCTGCGGCATCGTCAACCGCTGGAAAGAGATGGGCGGCTGGCGCGATTTCAACGATTGAGTTGAATCCAGGGGCCGCGCTGCGGCCCTTTCGCGGCACAAGGCCGCTCCTATGTATGGACTCGCCTACATTGTCTAGCTGCTTTGAACATAG